>CAYGTJ010000052.1:0-6938 GCA_964352755.1 uncultured Alphaproteobacteria bacterium | reverse complement strand
CAAGCATTAGGCGTGGATCAAAGGGTTTCGGGATGATGTAATCCCGGCCGAATTCAAAATTAATTCCCCCGTAAGCGTCTGTGACTACTTCTGAGGTGGGGGCTTTGGCAAGGTCAGCAATGGCGTTTACAGCTGCAATTTTCATGGCATCGTTAATTTCACTGGCGCCGACGTCAAGCGTTCCTCTGAAAATAAACGGAAAACACAATACGTTGTTCACCTGATTTGGGAAATCTGTGCGCCCCGTGGCAACAATGGCATCATTGCGAACTTTTGCAATTTCTGTGGGAAGAATTTCAGGAACAGGGTTCGCAAGCGCCAAAACAATAGGGTCTTTTGCCATGGATTTGATCATTTCTGGGGTCACAGCACCGGGCCCTGAAACACCAAGAAAAATATCAGCATCCGTCATAGCGTCAGCAAGATTTGTGAGTGCACGCGTTGTGGCATAGCGCAGCTTATGATCAGGCAGGTTCGATCGCTTGGTTGATACAACACCCGTGCGATCACACATGACGATATTGTCTTTGCTAACGCCTATCTTAACGAGCAAATTAAGGCACGCAATAGCCGCAGCCCCCGCACCTGATACGACGAGTTTTACCGTGTTAATATTCTTAGATACGACCTCTAAGGCGTTGCGAACGGCTGCAGCAACAATAATGGCAGTGCCGTGTTGATCATCATGAAACACAGGAATATTCATGCGTTTTTTAAGTTCTTCTTCAATCATAAAGCATTCGGGCGCTTTAATATCTTCAAGGTTAATTGCACCAAACGTGGGCTCTAGTCGGGCAACCGTATCAATAAATTTTTGCGGATCTTGTTCATCAATTTCGATGTCAAAACAATCAATACCTGAGAATTTTTTGAAGAGAACAGCTTTGCCCTCCATGACGGGTTTTGAGGCAAGTGCCCCAATATTACCAAGGCCTAGAACAGCTGTGCCGTTACTAATGACGGCGGCAAGGTTTCGTTTTGAGGTGTACTTGCGGGCATGCTGTGGGTTCTTAATGATTTCTTCGCACGCAGCAGCAACCCCAGGAGAATATGCAAGTGCCAGATCTCTTTGCGAGATCATTCGCTTCGTGGCTGTCGTTGCTATTTTGCCTGGTGTGGGGTGTTCGTGATACGTAAGTGCCTCAGAGTATAGCTTTTCATCCATGTGCGTGAGGGTACCCCCGAAAGTTAGTGTAGAACGTAGTTAGCAAAATACACAAAAGATGTGGTGCGGTCGAGAAGACTTGAACTTCCACGGGAGTTAAATTCCCACAGCGACCTCAACGCTGCGCGTCTACCAATTCCGCCACGACCGCAAGAATTGCATAAATACGTAATTCTTTTATTATCAAGACACGATAAAAGCAAGGATAATTTCGTTCATGTCATTATTAAGACCCCTTATTGTGAAAAAATTCACAGATTTACAGCCTTACGAAGCCACCATTGATGCTATGGAACGTGCGGTGGATGCACGTGCGCTATCACGAGATCACTGCGAGTTGTGGTTGCTGGAGCACGCCCCTATCATTACCTGTGGCGCCACGACCGAAAAAGATTTTGAAGAGTTTGGCATCCCTGTTGTTTCTACAGGACGTGGCGGAAAAGCAACGTATCATGGGCCCGGTCAACGCATTGGATACGTTATCATGCCCCTAGATGAGATCGACTTACGCGGGTATATCCATCGGCTTGAGGAATGGTTGATTACGACACTTGCAACATTTGGTGTTGTGGCTTTTCAACGCGTTGAAGGTCATGGTGTGTGGGTAAACGAAGGTCATGGTATGGCAAAGATTGCAGCCATTGGTGTGCGTGTGCGAAAGCGCATTGCCTATCATGGGGTTGCGCTTAATGTTTCTAATAATCTGCATCCGTGTACACAGTTTCGCCCCTGTGGTCTTGCTTTACCGGCAACAAGCCTGGAAAAGCTAGGTGTTAACCTAAGCCTTTCGCAGGTTGATGCGGCACTTTTGCAATGTTTCCGGGATGTTTTTCCCGTGCGTTAGATCGTGATTGCTAATCCTCAAGAATTGTGGCGTACTTTTTTGTACCAAAGCCAAACCCCACAACGACGCCATCTTTTTCAAGCACAGGGCGGCGAATGAGCGCTGGATTTTCAATGATCGTTGCAAGTTTCTGATCGTCTGTGAATCCTTCAAACTCTTCTTTGATTGGGCGATAGGTATAGCTTGCTTTATTAACTGGCCAGTCACCAAATGCTTGTTTCCAACGCAAAACCCATTCGGGGTCAAGAGGAACATCGGCATAGTTGATGAACGTAAAGGCAGCATTGTTGTCAGTTAGAAATTTTTGAGCTTTATGTACCGTTGAGCAATGCCCAAGGCCGTACATTGTGAACATGATGGACTCCATTTGTTTTTCAGGTAGTGTGAAATATCATATATGTTGACGCAATATGTTTTGAATCGTAAACAATTTTTTTTCAAGGAAGTTATGACTCAGATGCAAAACCCTCGTGATCTTGAGGTAACAGTTACAGATTTCAGCGATGCGCTGACCCATGAAAACGCCTGCATTCTTGATGTGCGGGAACCCTGGGAGGTTGCGAAGGTGTGTCTTCCCGGGAGTGTGAATATTCCAGTAAATCAGCTTGAGGATGAAATTGACGCACTAAGATCTGAAGAAAAAACAATATTTGTTATCTGTCATCATGGTATTCGAAGTCTTTGGGCTTGTTTAACCCTTCAAAAAAATGGTATCACCAATGTGAGAAGTGTGCGTGGTGGGATAGATCTGTATGCCCAGTCATGCGACACATCATTAAAACGTTATTAGAGGATATTTCCTGTGTTGGTTGAGAAAATGAAGTTGTTCCCGGTACTACGTAAAGCTTTTGTTTCTTTTTTGTACGGCGTTTTTATGCCGTGGTGTCTATGTTTCCATGTGTGTGCACAGGATACGAAACAGGTTAGTTCGAATGCGGCGACTAAAGGGGCTCTCTCACATCCTGAGAAATCTCCGGCTAAGGGGGCGAAGGTATCAGATAGTAAGCCATCAAATGATGTGCATTTTCAGCAAATGCTCAAGAAAGGATTTCATCGCGATCCGAAAATTCAAGCAGCACTCGAAACTTATAAAGGCTCGAAATATGATATTGCGCATGCGTGGTTTAGTAGTTTTATGCCAGGTGTTTCCGCACGTGCAACAACGCAAAAATCTCAATACAATCCTACGTCAACTTCAGTAAAAAATTCACATTCACAGTCTATATCCGTGAGCGTTCAGCAAAACCTCTTTAATAGTGGCGCCTCACTTGCCACAATGAAAAAGGCACAATTAACGACCCAGCAGGGCGTGTACGAATTTCAAAATGCGCAAAATCAATATGTCCTTCGCGCGGTGGGGGCTTACATGGGCTATATTACCGCCAAGCATCTCGTTGAGGTGAATGAGGCAAGTGTGCATGGTTTTTCAGAACAGCATGAATCAGCGAAAATTCGCGCACAATTGGGGGATTCAACGTTGACTGATGTAGCCCAAGCCCAAGCAGCACATCTACAGGCGCAATCAAAACTTTTGAATGCCAAGGCATCTTTTATGGCGGCTGAGCGTGCGTATCGTGAAATTTTTGATGAGGCGCCAACTGCAAAACTTTCCCGTCCAGCTATTAAGGAAGTGCTTGTTCCTAAATCAGTTAAAGAAATGGTTCGTGCAGCGGAGCAGGGTAATCTTGAATTGCGCGTCCTTAAAGCCCGTGCAGATGGTGTGGTTCAAGATACACACATAGCCCGTGCGGCCTTGCTGCCAAAGGTTGATGTTTCAGCGTCCGTCAGCAATGGGGAAACCTCATACATTGATTTTCCACGTCGCACGCGCAGAACGACGACGTCAACTGCACTCACATTGACAGTACCTATTTTGAATAACGGTGGAACAACAACCATTCCATCTTATATCAAGGCGCAGCATTCTGCGGCTGCCCAGCAAAATGCTTACCGTGGAAAACGTGAGGATATTCGCGTTTCTGCCGTAAAGAATTGGGAAGAATTTATGTCACTTCGCCGGATAGTTGCACACAATCAGTCAGAGGTTCAAGCCGCGAAGCTCCGCCGAGAAGGCGCACGTGAAGAATTTAAAGTTGGTTCGCGAACCATGCTTGAGGTGCTTGATGCCGAAACAAAATACCTTGAATCTGAGGTTCAGCTTGCGCAGAATCGTCAACGATATGTCGGAAAGTTTTATGAAGTCTTGTCGTTTGTTGGTGGCCTTGACCCTAAGAGTATAGGTCTTGATGCATCAAATCTTTAAGGGCTTCTTTAAACAAACATCGTGTTAGTGCTGGCTTTTTTATTGAAGAGTCTCTATAATCGATAAATATTTATGGTTTTTAAACATGGCGAACACTGCACACCAAAATGATTCATCAATGGATGATATCCTGATGTCGATACGCAATATCATCTCCGATGATGTTAAGCAGTCAGTGGGTAGTGTTGAAAAAAAGACAAAACCTACGGTTGAGAGAAAATCCCCACGCGCAGAAAGTATTAGCGAGGCAACAATGCCTCATAGTGAACAACCTGTTCCCTCACCAGCAAGAGCGCCTGAGGCGAATACACGCGACGAGACTGACGTGTCGCTGAACATCACCCATGAAATTCCCCAATCAGTGCATACTGAAAAATCCCTGGCTGAGCGAATTCGTTCACGGATTCGTGCAGAAAGTTCTGAGGTGAAAACTGCCCCTACTATGCATGCTGATACTTATTCACGTGCAACACCTTTGCCGGACGCCCTAAGCGAGGCACTAGGAAAAGAGATAGGGAAAGAATTAAGAGAAAGTTTTGTACAAGAATCTGAGGAAGAATCTGCGATTGATCCGGAAACTGCTGATTATCTAGATGTTGATGCGCTGCGTGCATCGCTGAGAAAATCCGTTGAATACGGACGCACTTCACAGGTTTCCCCCCGTAATGAACAGCGTGAATACACCCAACGAGCCAATGCATCCCGTGATTCACAACAAGGTGCTCTTAATGTTGAACAGCTTGTTCGTGAAGTGCTGCAGCCATTGCTAAGTGAGTGGCTTGAGAGCAACTTGAGCAATATCGTTCGTGGTGTTGTTACAGAAAACATTGAAAAGATGCTTGCCTCACGCCATAAGTAGCGGTATTGAACCGGTTTATCGGGGAGGGGTAAATTGCAGGAATTGACGAAAAAACTACAGTATCGCTGGGAAGAACTTGCGCATTTTTTAAGTGAGACAACGCTTCCTCATCAAACAATTCTCGATCATATCACAATTTTGCTGACACAGTATTTTGAGGTTGAGGTGTGTTCGCTTTATGCCGTGCTTGATAAAAGTGTAATTCTTGTAGCCTCAAAGGGGCTTTACCCCACATCTATATATCGCACGCGTCTTGATTTAGGTGCTGGAATTGTGGGCGCGACTGCGTCCTCTCGAAAACCAAAGTCACTGGCGAACATGCGTACAAGTTCTCAGTTTGTGTATTGCCCCGGCACAGGTGAAGAGCGCTATAGCTCACTTCTGAGTGTTCCTGTTTTTCATAAGTCCGAAGTGATCGGTGTTGTTGTTATTCAAACAAAGGATGAGCGCTTTTATAAGCCCAGAGAAGTGCAAGATCTTGAACACTACGCTGCTGCAATCTCAGATTATTTACACAAAACATTTCCCGAAATTGAAAAGGCGCAACACGCCCAAATCTTCGTTCCCGAGATGGTACCTGAAAACATTAAGATTAATGGGTCCAGTGGTACCATGGGCTATGCAGAAGGCCACTGTCATGTTCATCGCCCAACAGTCGGGATTGAGACTTATTTCTCTGAAAATCCCGATGCTGAGAACAACAAACTTACAAATGCACTATCAAGCATGATGGATGATCTTGAGAAGGCGGAACCTGTCCCCGCTGCTGCACCAGACACAACCGATATCATCCAGAGTTTCAAACTTATGGCCTCTGATGAGGTTTGGCATAATCGCGTGCGCCGGGGTATAAATGAAGGCTTGAGTGTGCAGACGGCACTTCAGCAAACGTACGTTCATTATGTCGATGAAATAACCGCCTCAAACAACCCCTATATGTTGGGGCGCTTAAGTGATATTGACGATCTGACGAATCGACTTATGAGTTATCTTGTCGATCATATGCCCGATGCCACAGAGAAACTCCTTCAGGATGTGAATATTGGGGCAAGCGCAGACAAGCATTTGATTATCATTGCAAAGCGAATCGGGCCGATTGAAATCCTTGATTATTATCGTGCAGGTTTAGTGGGGCTTGTTCTGGAGGATGCTCAAGAAAACTCGCATGCACTCATTTTAGCAAAAAGCCTGAACGTTCCTGTGATATCAGGCGTTGTGCATGCGTGTGAACGGATTACAAACGGTGCAGGAATGCTCATGGATGGGGTGAAAAAAACCATTTGGGTGAACCCAGATCAAGAGGCGTATGAAGACTTTCGCGGCCGGCGCCTGCACTATGATCGTGCATTTTCGATGCATGATCAGATCAAATTTGCGCCCGCTGTTACTCAAGATGCAATCAAGATTGATATCGGTTTAAATGTGGCGTTGCATTCTGATTTGGATGATATAGAGGCCAGTGCTGGAATTGGTCTTTACCGCTCGGAAGTTCCTTTCTTGCTGAATAAAACGATTCCTTCCTTGGATGCCCAGATCGCGCTTTACAAAGATATGTTTAGTCGCGTCGGTGATAAACCAGTGAACTTTCGCCTGATGGATATTGGAGGCGATAAACTTTTAGGTGATCTTGTGGGGCGTGCTGAAGAAAATCCGAGCATGGGGTGGCGTGCAATGCGACTTGCCTTAGATATTCCCTTGCTCGTGCGTAAGCAAATCCGTGCGCTTATTCTTGCGGCAGATGGGCGTCCGTTTACCATTCTTGCCCCTATGGTTACAAACATTCATGAGAGTGACGCGATTAAAAGCA
>CAYGTJ010000051.1:0-6997 GCA_964352755.1 uncultured Alphaproteobacteria bacterium | reverse complement strand
CATTCCACTTATCAAGAACGCGCTGATCAATTCCCTCAAACCGCCCACAAATAATGCCGATATTCTTTTTCTGTGAAAGTTCTGTTGAAAGCGCTTGATTGAGTGGACGCCCTCGCGGCGATGTCACCATCAACACATCAAATGATGCCCCCTCAGACACCTCACCCAGACAGGCATCAAGAACATCCGGACGCATCACCATTCCAGGACCACCTCCAAACGGCGTATCATCCACAGTTTTGTGCTTATCGGTGGCATAATCACGAATATTATGGACATTGAGGTTCCAAATGCCCTCTGCTAGGGATCTTCCTAGAATTGACGCATCGAGTGTCCCTGGAAAAAGCTCTGGATAAAGCGTCATAACGCTCAGGTTCCACGTGGTGAGGCTCCCTGTCATTTATTGCTCATCTTCAGGTGTCTCGTCGCTTTCTTTGCCAGAGGCAGGCTGTTTTTGGGCAATAAGTAAGGCGGAATCAACCTCAATTTTTTTGTGCTGAATATCCACACTAATTACAGCTTTTTTCGTAAAGGGTGTGTAAAATTTTCGCCCTAACGCATCAACAATCTCAAGATTCGCCTGAGCACCAAACGCGTCGACGTTAATTACTGTCCCTAGTTCATTTGTGCTTTTTTGGTAATCAACAACAACGCAACCAATTAGATCAACAAAATAAAACGTATCATTATCAACCTGGGGAAGATCAGAGCGACGGGCAAAAACATCTGTTCCTGATAGGGCTTCTGCCTGATTGCGCGTCTCAACACCGGAAACATCTACAAGAAAAGCATCAGGACTGGCTTGGGATTTTTTCGTGATCGCGATCGTCTTTTTCGCATCACCGATAAAAAGAGACGCGTACGTAAAAATGTCTTCGGGCAACTCGGTGAAACTTGCAAGCTTCAGCACCCCACGAATCCCGTGGGGCTTTGTAAGTCGACCAACTGTTACGTACGCATCATCCATTGCAGAAATTACTTCTGCTCTTCTTCAGCTGCGGGTGTATCAGCGGCAGCTTCTTCAGCCGGTGCTTCTTCAGCCGGTGCAGCAGGTGCTTCTTCAGCAACAGGTGCAGACTTTGCAGCTTCTTTGGCAGCAGCAGCGGCCTCTTTAGCGGCTTCGGCTTCAGCTTTTGCGGCCTCTTTGGCAGCAGCAGCTTCGGCCTTTGCAGCTTCTTCAGCTTCTTTTTTTGCTTCTAGAGCGGCTTTTGCCTTCTCTTCTTTTTCTTGAATACGCTCAAGAGCCTTTGCTTTTGGTGCAGATTTCTTAGGTGTTTCGGTGTAAACGAATTTCGCCATTAAACCAGCTTCGCCCAAGAATCGCGCAACACGATCTGAAGGCAACGCCCCTGTACCAAGCCAATGCTTGATGCGATCGTTATTCAAAATGATCCGCTCGGGGTGATCTTTAGCAACCATTGGGTTGAAATAGCCAAGCTTTTCAATAAAACGCCCATCACGCGGTGATGTATGTTCTGCCACAACAATGTGATAAAATGGACGCTTCTTTGCCCCACGACGGGCAAGTCTTAGTCGTAATGCCATTAGTTTCTTCCTTTATGTTAATTTCCAAACAAGCCACGCATATTGCGCAGCATACCTTTTTCACCTTGGCGACTCATTTTTTTCGTGAGATCACTCATTTGGCGAAACTGTTTCAGCAACCGATTGATCATCGCAATATCAACGCCTGATCCTCGCGCAATGCGACGTTTCCGTGACGCATTCAAAACGTGCGGATTTGCACGCTCGTGAGGGGTCATGCCCTGTATAACAGCAAGTTGGCGCTTAATATCGCCATCATCAATCGATTGTTGAGACATCTTATCTTGCATACGATTCATTCCGGGAAGCATCCCCATGATCGATTGCAATCCACCCATTCTACCGATATTTTTTAGTTGATCTGCCAGCATGTTCATATCGAACACACCTTTGCGCATATTCGTTTCAATGCGTTTTTGTGACGCTTGATCAACATTTTCCATGGCTTTTTCGACCAAAGAAACCACATCACCTTTATCAAGGATGCGATCAACCAAACGATTGGGATCATAGAGTTCTAAATCCTGGACGCGTTCACCTCGACTCAAAAACTTAAGTGGTTGACCGGTAACCTGGCGCATGGAAAGTGCGGCACCTCCGCGGGCATCACCGTCAATGCGACTGAGAACAATTCCTGTAAGCCCGATTTGCTTGTGAAATGTATCACCCACATTCACAGCATCTTGCCCCGACATTGCATCTGCAACAAGCATCACTTCATGGGGGTTTGTGAGCTTTTTAATCGCATCTAGTTCGGCCATCATGTCACCGTCAATTTGCAACCGTCCCGCCGTGTCAAGAATGAGCACGTCCGCACCTGCATTCACCGCCGATTTCATCGCACGCTTAGCAATAGCGAGTGGTTTCTCACCGGGAACAACAGGCAGTACAGCTAACGTATTTTGATCCGCAAGTGTTGTAAGCTGTTCTTGAGCCGCAGGTCGATACACATCCAGTGAGGCAAGCATTGCGTTCTTGTTCATGTTTTTGCGCAACCAGTACGCAAGCTTTGCTGAGAATGTGGTTTTACCTGATCCCTGAAGTCCGGCGATTAAATAAACGACCGGAGGATTTCCCTTGAAATTCAACTCGCCTGGTGCGCCCAGGGTATCAAGCAAGGCATCGTGCACCAACTTGATAACGTGTTCACCGGGGCTAATACTTTTGATGAGTTCTTCACCAACAGCTTTTTCCTGAACGTGGGCGACAATGTCTTTGGCAACAGAAAGGGCAACATCTGCCTCAAGGAGAGCAATACGAATTTCACGCAATGCCAGACGCACGTCATCCTCACGCAACATTCCCTTACCACGGATGCCGTCAAAAATGCCCGATAAGCGCTTTGTTAGTCCCTCAAACAGATCTAAACTCCATATTTTTAACAACAAAAATCGCCAGTGGACGAAACTCGTCAACTAGCGGTTTGTTTTAAGTGACCTAGATATAGCCACCCGATTTCATAAAGTCAACATAAACGTACAGATTAAGACAATTGACACCAGGTGATATACACAAGCAGACTTAGATTTGCAGACTTAGATTTTCGGCGCGATGATCATAATCATCTGCATACCTTCCATGCGTGGTTCACGCTCAATCTTAATGTCTTCGGAAAACTCTTCCTTAAACCGATTAAAAATACGTGTACCAATTTCCTTGCGTGACATTTCACGTCCACGAAAACGCATGGATATTTTTACTTTGTCTCCATCCGCAAGAAAACGTTCAACATTACGCTTTTTAACCTGATAGTCGTTCTCTTCAATGTAAGGTCGAACTTTTACCTCTTTAACAGTAACAATTTTTTGATTCTTTTTCGCTTCTGCCTTTTTCTTTTGGGTCTGGTATTTGAATTTACCATAATCCATAATCTTACACACAGGTGGATCAGCATTCGGTGAGATCTCAACCAAATCTAAGCTCGCTTGGATTGCTTTTTCCAAGGCCTCACGCGAAGTTACAACGCCCAGCATCTCGCCTTCGCTGTCAATAAGTCGAACAGTTTCATGGCGAATTTCACCGTTTATCTTATGTTCATTCACATTTTCCCTGCGGGAATTTGAATCGAAACGTCGTATGTTACTTCTCCTTGTTTTCGTTATGTAATTCGGGCAACGCTATTTGCGGGGCAAATTTACCAACAAAGTCATCAAGCGTCATTAACGTTTGATTATTGCTGCCAAGTTGGCGAATCGTTACACTGCGATCATCTTGTTCACGTTGCCCCACAACGAGTATCAACGGAACCTTCTGATGGCTGAGTTCACGGATTTTATAGCTAATTTTTTCATTACGCAAGTCTGTGTTTACACGAAAGCCATGATCTTTAAGCATTTCCGCAACATTACTGGCATAATCGTTAAAGGCATCAGTAATAGGCGCCACCACCACATGGGTAGGAGACAACCATAACGGGAACTTTCCGGCATAGTGCTCAATCAAAATACCGATGAACCGCTCAAACGATCCCAAAATCGCACGATGCAACATCACAGGGCGTTGCTTGATGCCAGCCTCATCAATATAGGCCGCCCCCAACCGTTCCGGCAAAACGAAATCAACCTGTAAGGTTCCACATTGCCATTCACGTCCAATAGCATCTTTCAGAACGAACTCAAGCTTAGGCCCGTAGAAGGCACCTTCGCCAGGATTGAGTTGATACTCAAGACCCGCTTCGGTTGATGCTTTTTTAAGGGCTTCTTCGGCTTGATCCCACACCGCATCAGATCCCGCGCGCTTTTCAGGACGATCCGAAAACTTTACCATCACTTGATGAAAGCCAAAATCCTTATAAATACCCAGCAGAAGATCACAAAAAGCCTTTGTTTCTGAGGTAATTTGTTCAGGTGTGCAAAAAATATGCGCATCATCCTGAGTAAAAGCACGCACGCGCATTATCCCCTGAAGTGCCCCCGAGGGCTCATAGCGATGGCATGATCCAAATTCCGCCATGCGCAGAGGAAGATCGCGATAGCTTTTGATGCCTTGCTTGAAAATTTCCACATGACACGGACAATTCATTGGTTTAATGGCAAGGGTGCGATTATCTGCCGCCTCAACCACAAACATATTCTCGCCAAACTTTTCCCAGTGCCCTGATTTTTCCCAAAGAGAGCGATCAACAAGCTGGGGCGTCTTCACCTCAACATAATCACTGGCCTCAAGACGTTTGCGAATATACGTTTCAAGTGTGCGATATATTGTCCACCCATTTGGATGCCAAAAAACACTGCCTGCGGCCTCTTCTTGCATATGAAAGAGATCAAGCTCTTTCCCAAGCTTACGGTGGTCGCGTTTTTCAGCTTCTTCCAAGCGATAGAGGTAGTCTTTAAGCTGCTTTTCATCTGCCCATGCCGTGCCATATATGCGTTGAAGCATTTGGTTGTTGGAATCCCCACGCCAGTACGCACCCGCCAGCTTCATCAGCTTGAACGCTTTACCAACGCGTCCCGTTGATGGCAAGTGAGGGCCCCGGCAAAGATCGATAAAATCTCCCTGGCGGTACAGTGTAATCACCTCACCCTTTGGAATATCCGCAATAATCTCAGCCTTAAACTTTTCACCCATTTCTGTGAAGAACGTAATCGCGTCATCACGATCCCACTCTTCACGCACGATCGGTATATCTTTGGCAACGATCTCATGCATGCGCTTTTCAATAGCGATTAGATTATCTGATGACAGGGGTTCTTCCCGATAAATATCGTAATAGAATCCATCAGTGATCGCGGGGCCAATCGTAATTTGCGTTTCTGGATAGAGCTCTTTGATGGCCTGAGCCATCACGTGTGCCGCATCATGGCGAATAATTTCAAGGGCGTGTGCGTCTTTACGCGTTGTAATATGAATGGTTGCATCGGTAACTATTGGCCGTGTTAAGTCAAAGGCTTCGCCATTAATCACAACGGCAACGGCTTGTTTCGCAAGACCAGGACTAATAGCGGTCGCTACCTCTAAACCTGTAACGTTTTGAGGATACTCACGAACTGTTTTATCTGGAAATGTTAGCTTAATCAGAGCAGACATAATTATGAATAAATCTTCATCATGTCATCCAAAAGCGTTAACGCTTCGCCGCGCGGACGTTGAAAACAATTACGCCCAATAATCGAGCCCTGTCCACCACCGGCACGAATATCGCGTGCGTCTTGTAACACAGAGGCATCATCAGCCTTAGCACCACCAGAAAAAATAACCATTCGACGTCCCGCAAAACAACAATCAACAACGTGCTTAACACGCTCAGCCATGGTGCGAATTGGCACGCTTTCTTTTGGATAAAGTTTTGCGGCCTCGGGTGTTTCTAAATGATCTGACGGGAGCTTAACCTTAATCACATGCGCACCTAACAAACATGCCATATGCGCGCCGTATGAGATCGTATCAACAGCGGTTTCACCCTCTTTGGACATATTGCCCCGGGCATATGACCAAACAATCACCGCGAGCCCAACGGCTTTTGCCTCAGCAATCAAATCCCGCAACTCTTCATACATATCAAGCGTGACATCTGAGCCTGGATAAATGGTAAAGCCAATACCCACACACCCCAAACGCAAGGCATCATCAACGGACGCCGTGACAGCTTGATCATGATCACCGTAAGGATTCGTTAGTGAATTTCCGCTATTCATCTTTAAAATTAGGGGCACTTGTCCCGCATACGTTTCCGCGCCCGCCTCAAGCAAACCAAGAGGTGCTGCAAAGGCATTCACGCCACTTTCTACGGCTAAACTGAAATGATAGTGCGGATCATATGCCGCCGGATTCATCGCAAACGATCGCCCGGGCCCATGTTCAAACCCCTGATCAACAGGATAAATAACAATACGCCCAGAGCCCGCAAGCTTTCCATGGTTCATCATGGTGAAAAGCTTTGCTTTGCATCCAGGGTTTTCACCTTCGTATTTGCTCAAAATTGCGTGAACTGATTCTGACATTAGTTGGCATCTCCTCGTTCAGCGTGCAATGTTTGATTAACCATCCATTCTAAATACGGTGCATGCCCATCAGCAAGAGACGCAACAACAAGACCCGGTGTTTCATAAGGGTGGTTAGCCACGATATACTCTTGAAGCATAGGACGCACTTCCGCGCGGGTCTTTGCGATAAAAATAGCCTCAGGCTTTTTCTGCAACTCTGTGCCTTTATTGTAAAAGGACAACACCCCTGGAATTACATTCACGCATGCTGCCAAATTCTCAGCAACAACTTTTTCTGCGACCCGTGACGCCTCAGTTAAATTTGGAAAAGCCACATAAACCAACTCAAATGCATGATCGTCGTATTGCTCAAACATATAGGAACATTAACCCTTTTTTATTACATGGTCGGAGCGGCGGGATTTGAACCCACGACCCCCACACCCCCAGCGTGGTGCGCTACCAGGCTGCGCTACACTCCGAACTTTTATGCAACTAAACTTATCTAAGCCCTATTACACAAGGGATTT
>CAYGTJ010000050.1:4998-7148 GCA_964352755.1 uncultured Alphaproteobacteria bacterium | reverse complement strand
AGCCATTACGGCGCCGTTATTAACCCGTGGAAAGAAACAGGAAGCCGTGAAAATCTCGTGCCCGGGGGATCGTCAGGCGGATCATCGGCATCTGTAGCCGGATATCTTGCGATGGGGGCGACCGCCAGCGACACCGGGGGGTCTATTCGCCAGCCCGGGGCATTTTGTGGCCTGGTTGCGATTAAGCCCACCTATGGTTTGTGTTCACGCTATGGAATGGTGGCGTTTGCGTCATCCATGGATCAAGCGGGGCCAATTACGCGCACGGTTGCAGATGGTGCCTTAATGCTTGAGGCGATGGCGAGTTTTGATGAAAAAGATGCGACCTCAATGAAGGTTGATATTCCTCATTACGTAAAAAATCTTGATGTTGATTTGGCGGGTCTTAAGGTTGGTATTCCCAAAGAATATCGCATTGAGGGAATGGATTCAGAAATCACGGCCTCATGGGAAGAAGGCATCGCGTGGTTAACGGCGGCGGGCGCGAAAATCGTCGATATATCTCTGCCGCACACCAGTTATGCGCTGCCTGTGTACTATGTGTTGGCTCCCGCTGAGGCCTCATCAAACCTGGCACGTTATGATGGTGTTCGCTATGGTCACCGCGAACAAGGGGCTGACCTGATCGAAATGTACGGCAATACCCGAGCATCAGGATTTGGTGAGGAAGTAAAACGCCGCATCATGATGGGAACATATGTGTTGTCATCGGGTTACTACGATGCATATTTTCGCAAGGCACAGCGTGTACGCCGCTTGATAAAGCAAGACTTTGATAACGTATGGAACGATGTCGATGTAATTTTGACACCATCCACGCCGACGGCTGCGTTTTCTGCGGAAAAACCACCAACTGATCCTATCACCATGTATATGAACGATGTGCTGACGGTACCGGTGAACCTAGCGGGATTGCCGGGAATGTCAGTGCCAACGCGGGTGACGTCAAAGGGTTTGCCTCTTGGGTTGCAGATTATTGCGCCTCAGTTTGCCGAAATGCAGATGTTGCAAGTGGGGCGTGCCTTGGAAAAGGCTGCAGATTTTGAACGCCATCGCGATGCGGTTAAAGGCGCGTAAGGGAGAAAACACATGTCGCAGCCATCACAACTAATTCAAGGAAAAACAGGCCTCTGGGAGGTCGTGATTGGGCTTGAGGTTCATGCGCAAGTGATGTCGCACGCAAAGCTTTTTTCAGGGGCGTCGACGGCGTTTGGTTCGGAACCAAATGCAAATGTGTCTTTGGTCGATGCGGCGTTTCCCGGGATGTTGCCTGTGATTAACGAATTTTGTGTAGAACAAGCGGTGCGTACCGGCATTGGCCTTAATGCGACGGTTAATACACGTTCCGTATTTGATCGAAAAAATTACTTCTATGCAGATTTACCCCAAGGATATCAGATTTCTCAGTTCACCGATCCTATTGTTTCGGGTGGTCATCTTGATATTGATATGGATGAAAACACCACCAAACGCATTCGCATTGAGCGGCTTCATCTTGAACAAGACGCGGGAAAAAGTGTTCACGATATGCACCCGAGCAAGTCATTTATTGATCTTAATCGTTCCGGTGTGGCATTGATGGAGATCGTGACGTATCCCGATATGCGCAGCGCTGATGAGGCCATGATGTTCGTGAAAAAACTCCGCGCGTTGGTGCGGGCGTTGAAAACCTGCGATGGGAACATGGATCAAGGCAGTATGCGCGCTGATGTGAATGTTTCTTTGCACCGCCCGGATACTCCTTACGGAACCCGCGCAGAAGTTAAAACCGTGAACTCTGTGCGTTTTATGGGACAAGCCATTCCCTATGAGATTGCGCGTCAACTTGAAATCCTCGAGAGTGGGGGTGAAGTCGCGCAAGAAACACGGTTATATGATCCTGGTAAGGGCGAAACCCGCAGTATGCGCAGTAAAGAAGACGCACACGATTATCGCTATTTTCCTGATCCGGATTTGCCGCCGTTGGTTATCCCGCAATCATTGATTGATCAAGTGCGTGAGACACTACCTGAACTTCCCGATGCAAAGAGAGATAACCTCATCAGCACGTACGGGTTGTCGGCGTATAACGCCGGATTGATTGTCGCGGATGAAGAGTCTTTTGCCTACTTTAACCGGATGCTTGGTGCGTCTCAAACGATTACGAATCA
>CAYGTJ010000050.1:0-4988 GCA_964352755.1 uncultured Alphaproteobacteria bacterium | reverse complement strand
TCACGCCGAAAAAGTGGCCAAATTGATGGCGAACTGGATGTTGGTTGAGTTATTTGCCCTATGCAATAAAAACGATGTGGAGCTTGTGAATTCTCCCGTGTCGGCGGACAATCTTGCTGGACTTGTGGATTTGATTGCAGCGGGTGATATCTCTGGGCGTATTGCCAAGGATGTATTTCCACAGATGTGGGCTTCAGGGAAATCAGCCGGGGACATTGTGGCTGAAAAAGGCCTCAAGCAAGTGAGCGATAGCGGTGAGTTGATTACATTTATTCACCAAGTAATGGTCAGTAGCCCCGATAAGGTCAGCGATTACAAAGGCGGCAATGAAAAGCTGTTTGGCTGGTTTGTTGGCCAAGTGATGAAGGCAACAAAAGGTCAAGGGAACCCACAGCTCATTAATACGTTGCTCAAGGAAGAGCTTTCTAAGTAAGAACTTTCCAAATAAGAAACCCCGCAATACCTAAGCATATGGATGATTATTTTTCTGCCAGCCTTGTAATGTTTGTGTAATGATATTATGTAGTGGATGATATTTGGAGCGAAACAATGCGAAAATCACGACCAGAACAAGAACCCACACAACGTCAAAAACGCGTGAATGAAGTCATTCGTCGGGTGCTGAGTAATGTGATGATCTCTGGGAACTTTTTCCATGCGGACTTTACCAAGTTTTTCGTCAATATCACCAGCGTAATGGTGTCCCCTGATTTACGTCAGGTGAAAGTCTACATCATGGCGCTGAATCAACCATCGGAAACGCAGTGTGCAAATATTCTCAAGGCATTAACGAATGAAAGCACACGACTGCGTCGTGAACTATCGAAAAATTTAACCATGAAGTTTGTCCCTCATCTTAAGTTTTTCTGGGATGAAGAGGTCGAGCAGGCCGATCGGATTGAATCGCTGTTGCGCAAGCACATCCCCCGAAATGCGGGAATCACTGAAACCTCAGACGTTCAAGGAGAAGGTCAAGGAGAAGGTCAAGGTCAAGGTCAAGGTCAAGGAGAAGGTCAAGGGGAAGATTCAGATGCTGATGCAATTGATGCTGATGACGCGGTGTCGGATGTGATTCTTGATGCTGTGAATGTCGGCTAAACATTTGGTGCAAAATATCAACGGATGGGTTAACTGCTGGAAACCCCCGGGGATGACGTCTCATCACGTGGTGCATCAGGTGCGCAAACTTCTTGCAATCGATGGTGTGCGCCCCAAAACTGGGCACGCAGGTACACTTGACCCCTTTGCAGAGGGCATTTTGCCGCTGGCCATTGGTGAGGCCACGAAAACAGTTTCTTATCAAATGAATACCCAAAAAGCCTATGAATTTACCCTCATCTGGGGCGAAAAACGCGACACCGCGGATCGTGATGGTGTCGCCGTGGCGCATGCAGATGTGGTAATTCAAGATGATGCTCTTTTGTGCGCCTGTCAGGACTTTGTTGGGGGATACGAACAAACACCCCCCGTGTATTCAGCCATTAAAATAAACGGAAAACGTGCCTGTGATCGCGCACGCACCGGCGAAACCGTTGATTTGTCACAGCGCAAGCGGTTCGTTGATATTTATGACCTATCGGTGATTGATCACGATGCGGTTTCGGCAACGCTGCACGTTATATGCGGGAAGGGAACGTATGTACGGGTGTTGGCCGAGGATATCGCAGCCAAATTGGGGACACTTGCGTATGTGGACGTGCTCGTGCGTACAGAAGTTGGAAAATTTGTCAAAAAAGATGCAATTTCACTTGGAAAATTAGAAGAAGTGAGGCATAAGGTAGTGCATACCCCAGCATGGGTTAGCTTGCGCGAGTCGCTGGACGACATCCCGGCTCTTGAGCTTGTCCCTGCTGATGCTGAACGATTGTGGCAAGGACGAACTGTTTCACGAACAGATCTTCCGAATGCGCAAACGTTCGTTGGTGTGCTCGCGGACGATACGCCTGTAGGGATTCTTGAACGAATTGATACAGAGATTCGACCAAAACGTATGTTTAACATACGTCACGACAATGAAAGGATAAAAGATGTCGATAACACTTGAGCGTAAGGCAACGCTTATTAAAGAATATGCCACAAAAGAAGGTGACACGGGTTCACCAGAAGTTCAGGTTGCAATCTTGACCGAACGTATCAACAATCTCTCTGGGCACATGCAAACCCACAAAAAAGACGTTCATTCACGTCGTGGTTTGATTGCTATGGTTAATCTGCGCCGTAAGTTGTTAGATTACGCAAAAGGCAAGAGTACAGAGCGTTACCAGACTCTGATTAAAAGACTTGGTATTCGTCGCTAAGCGACACGACAGTGGGGGCATGAGGCCCCCTTTGTGTTTTGTAGGAAAGTAAAGAAGTTAGGAAGTATTATATGTTCACGGAAAATCGTGTTGAACTCAAATGGGGTGAGAGCACTCTTAAAATCGAAACAGGCAAAGTAGCACGTCAAGCTGACGGCGCTGTATTGGTTACGTATGGTGATACTGTTGTTTTGGCAACGGCTGTTATCGTGAAAGAATCAAACCCAGAGGCAAGCTTTTTCCCACTCGGTGTACATTATCAAGAAAAAACCTATTCTGCGGGTAAAATCCCTGGTGGATTTTTGAAGCGTGAAGGTCGTCCAAGCGAAAAAGAAGTCCTTACTTCACGTCTGATCGATCGTCCGATTCGTCCGCTTTTCCCTGAAAACTTTCGTAACGAAGTGCAAGTGATCTGCATGGTGATGAGCTATGATGAAACCCATGATCCTACCATTGCGGGTATGATTGGTGCATCTGCGGCTCTTGCTATTTCTGGGGCACCATTCATGGGGCCAATCGGTGCGGCACGTGTTGGTATTATTGACGGCAAATTTGTCCTCAATCCAACCGAAGCAATGCTGAGCGAATCAACTCTTGATCTTGTGGTTGCAGGAACTGAAGAAGGCGTGTTGATGGTTGAGTCAGAGGCCAAACAGCTGACCGAAGAGCAAATGCTTGAAGCTGTTGTCTTTGGTCAAGAAGCTTACAAACCTGTGATTAAAGCAATTAAAGAGTTGGCGAAAAAAGTCGCACGTCCGGCACTTCCTGCGGTTGAAACACCTGCCGGTCTTACTAAAGTAGAAGATCACACACGCAAAACATATGCAAAGGCAATCGAAGACGCCTACGCAATTGCGGATAAACAAGGCCGCTACGCGAAGCTTGATGAAATTAAGGCTGCCGTTAAAGAGCATTTTGCCGATGACGCAGAGGTTCTTTCCAATCACTTGGGCTTTGGTATCGGTAATGTTAAATCTGATATCTTGCGCAACAAAGTTCTTGATACAAAAAAACGTATTGATGGGCGTGATTTGGTAACAGTTCGTCCGATCCGTCCTGAAGTTGGCGTATTGCCGCGCGCACACGGGAGTGCGCTTTTCACACGTGGTGAAACACAAGCAATCGTTGTTGCCACACTTGGTACTGGCCAGGATGAGCAAATGATGGATGCGCTGTCAGGCATGTATAAAGAAAAATTCATGCTTCATTACAATTTCCCTTCCTATTCAGTGGGTGAAACAGGGCGCGTGGGTGCTCCTGGTCGTCGTGAAGTTGGACACGGGAAACTCGCATGGCGTGCGCTTCGTCCTGTATTGCCACTTGGTGATGATTTCCCGTATACAATTCGCATTGTTTCAGAAATCACTGAGTCAAATGGTTCGTCGTCAATGGCAACCGTGTGTGGTGCGTCAATGGCGTTGATGGATGCAGGCGTGAAAATGCCAGCCCCCGTCGCCGGTATCGCCATGGGGTTGATCAAAGAGGGCGACAAGGTTGCTGTTCTGACTGATATCTTGGGTGATGAAGATCATTTGGGCGATATGGACTTTAAGGTGGCGGGTACCGAAAATGGTATTACTGCCCTTCAAATGGACATTAAAATCACAAGCATTACACCTGAAATTATGACGCAGGCGCTGGCTCAAGCCAAAGATGCCCGGATTCATATTCTTGGTGAAATGGCTAAGAGCATTAAAGAAGCTCGCAGTGACCTTAATCCTTACGCACCCCGCATTATCCAGATGCAGATTCCTAAGGATAAGATCGGTGAATTGATCGGCCCAGGTGGATCAAATATTCGCAAGCTCACAGAAGCAACAGGAGCGACCATCGACATTGCTGAAGACGGTACTGTTCGTGTTGGGTCTGCTGACCAAGAATCCGCTGATAAAGCAACCGACATGATCAAGATGATGTTTGCAGAACCTGAAATAGACGCCATCTACGATGGTAAGGTTGTGAGTGTTGTTGATTTCGGTGCTTTTGTTAACTTCTTTGGGCCTAAGGATGGTCTCGTACATATCAGTGAGATTTGTGATGAGCGCCTTGAAAAGGTAACTGATCGTTTGAAAGTTGAGGATGCTGTTCGTGTGAAAGTAGTTTCCATGGAAAAAGGACGCATCAAACTCAGCATGAAGGGCGTTGATCAGCCTAAGTAGTTTTTGTGACGTAACTAATAAATCTGGAGTTCTAATATGCTAACTGTTGGACATAAATTTCCTGAATTTTCGTTGAAATCTGTTGTTTCTAACGATCTACCCACAGCGTTTCAGGATATATCAAACGAGGATCTTAAGGGAAAATGGGGTGTTGTTTTCTTTTATCCGAAAGATTTTACCTTTGTGTGTCCGACGGAACTCCAAGGTTTTGATACACTTGTTCCTGAATTTGATGCACGTAATGCAGCTGTATATGGGGCGAGCACCGATTCTGAATTTGTTCATCTTGCATGGCGTAATGACGCAGATGCGCTGAATAACCTCCGGTATCCGTTGATCTCAGATATTAAGCGAGAGCTTTCAATGGCGTTAGGTATTTTGGATGCGAATGAAGGCGTGTGTTTGCGCGCAACATTCATTATTGATCCTGAGGGTGTCATTCGTCACGTATCCGTCAATGATTTATCGGTTGGGCGTAATCCTGATGAAGTGCTCCGGATTCTTGATGCGTTGCAAGCGGGTGGTCTGATGC
>CAYGTJ010000049.1:0-7237 GCA_964352755.1 uncultured Alphaproteobacteria bacterium | reverse complement strand
AATGCATCCATATTGAGTTTACCCAAACTCACCGCACCGGCATCGATCAAATTTTGGCTTACCGTTGATTCATATGTCGGGACAAAATTTGCAAGCATACGAGAACCCGCAGTGGTTCGCGTGCCCTTGGTACAAAACAAATCCTTTACACCGATGGGAATCCCCTCGAGTAGCCCTGCCTCACCTTTTAAACGTCGCGCATCAGATGCCTTTGCCGCTTCAAGGGTTTTCTCAGACTCAACGGTTATATATGCGTTTAGATCCTTTTGGGCATCCATGGCATCAAGATGTGCCTGTGCCAGATCAACAGCCGTTGTTTCCTTGGATTCAAGCTTTGCTAACGCCTCAACAATTGAAAGTTTTGTAAGATCAGACATGTGAGTTACTCCACAACTTTGGGGACGCAGAAAAATCCTGCTTGGGAATCCGGGGCATTGGCCAGCACATCCGCTGGGTGATTGCCTGCAGTTACTTGGTCACTGCGCAACGGCATGGCTTTATCATTGACATTCATGAGAGGCTCAACGTCATCAGTATTCACCTGATTCAAACAATCCACCCAATCCACGATTTTACCCAGGCTTTGCGCATGGGCATCCATATCTGAATTGCTAAGCTCCAAGCGGATCAACTGGGCAACCTTACGTACTTTTTCATGGGTAATGTCACTCATCGGGACAACCTTTTATCAATAGCTATAATTTCATCACCATGTTCCTAGCGTGATTTGGCAACTTTCTCAAGCGGTTTTTGTTTTCCGCCTGGACAAGATAACTGAACATGTCAACCTATATTTACAAAGAAAAATAACTCCAAAATAAAAACAATGAATACATAAAATAATTTATAAAAAATAGTTGATTTTATAAATAAAAAGCGTACGATCTATTTCGACATCTATTCATGACAGAAACTAAAGGTTTCTATCATAAAGAGGTGATCTATTAAACATAAGAAATATTTGCAAGGAGTATGATATTGAAAATGATCATTTTTTTGGACACTAACGTTATGCAGGATAATTCAGAGGCTATGAAAACAATCCTTGAACTTGAAAACAATGGTAAAGTTGACATTAGAATCCCACATACAGTTTATGACGAAATTATAAAGGCTGGGGAAAAATCGCCGGAGCATCTCAAAAAGTTTATCTACGGGCGTGTGATGACAAAAAAAGTAGACCTAAACGAAGAAGAAAAAAAGAGAAAACAGGACTTCATGAAAGACGCAAGAGGTAACACTAAGAATGGAAGCATGGATGCAGACTTTGAACATCTTTGGGAGGCTAAGAAATACGGCTGCACACTCTTCCTTACCCGAGACACAAGAATAAGTAGTATAAAGCGCCTGGCGGCAATCAACCAACACATCACCGGTCTAAAAATTGTTACACCAGAGGAGTGCGTTAATCTAATTAGTAAATCACTTGAGCAACCAAAGAATTCCTTTACTGGAAAACATGTTCCCGAGCTTTTTGGAAGTGAAACAATCGATTCTCTCAAGAAAGAATATAAAATTACCGACGATCCAGGTCATAAAAAATTAGCCCTTTGCCTACTTAAGAAATACGCTTAGACACGGCCGACATGACATTGAACGACACCCCCGGCGTAGGGGGTGTTATAGACACCGATAAAGCCTGCATCTTGTATGCGCTGGTGCAGTTCACTGGCGGTACAAAATGTCTCTATACTATCAACCAGGTACTGATACGCGGCGCGATCGCCGGTAATCATTGCGCCAAGTGCCGGGATTACGTGCGTCGCATAAAAGCTATACCCACGCTTTACAAGGGGTGATTGCACCGGGCTAAACTCAAGACAGAAAAAAGACCCCCCTGGTTTTACCACCCGGTGCGCCTCTTTCAACGCACGATCAACATCCCCCACATTGCGAAGCCCAAAACTAATCACATACGCATCAACAGCGTCATCCGGCAATGGTATCGCCTCTGCACTGGCGACCACGGGGTGAATGCGTGCAAATCGCCCCTCATCGATATGACGGTTGCGCCCCTTAACAAGCATTGACGCATTAATATCAAGGGCGTGAATAATAGATTCAGGCAGTTCTTGATGAAGACGCGCGGCGATGTCTCCCGTTCCCGTGGCCATATCGAGAATAATTTGTGGCTGCATGCGGGCAATCATCCCAACGAAATCATGCTTCCAATAGCGATGAAGCCCCCCACTCATCAGGTCATTCATGAGGTCATACTTATCGGAAACAGCCGAAAAAATACCTTGAACTGCAGCCACTTTTTTGGCGTGGGGCTTGAATTCTTTTCCAAACGGCGAGTGTTTCATCGGTCAATCTGATCACTGTATAGGTATTCATAGCAAGTAACGTGGTGAAAGTCTTTGCAATTTTGTGAACATTTCTTCGGGTAAATGTCACGAAAAATGTTGACTCACCCCTAACCAGAGGTGTATAGAGCTAGCAATTAGATGTATTTATAAAGGATAAACATGGCCAATATCCGTTCCGCACAAAAACGCGCACGTCAAACAATTCGTCAAACACTTGTGAACAAAGAACGCACAAGTCGCATTCGCACATTCATCAAAAAGATTGAAGATGCGATTCTTGCAAAAGACAAAGTTGTTGCTGCTGAAGCGTTTAAAGCGGCTGAGCCTGAAATTCGTCGTGGAGCTTCAAAGGGTGTTCTTCACCGCAATACGGCCTCACGCAAGATTTCACGCCTTGCCAAAGCTATTAATAAGCTGTAACCCGATGCGTTCGTTGTGAGCGCAGTTGTGTTAGCATGTCTATCAAAGGGCTCGACTTCGGTCGGGCTTTTTTTTGTGCTCGATTTTTACTGATGATTCATGTGGCTTAACGCCTGCATACTCTTACTTAGCAAAACCAAAAAATGCCTTGATCTGATTTGATAACTCTTTTGACATTTTATTGAGGGCATTATCAGCGGCCTTTTGATCTTTGAGCTTGGCTTGTGTAGCGGTTTGACGTGTTGCCACGATTTTGCCCAAGTCTTCTGCAAGACTCTTGCGTTTTTTCATCAATGGCATCAGGTTTTCTTTCGTGATTTCCAACACCTCAATGGTACTACTTGCGCGAACATCTGCCGTACGGGGTTTCCCGGTGAGCAAACTCATCTCACCCAGGTAATCACCAGCACGCAATTTGGCCAAGAGTAACTGTTCTGACTCTTTCTTTCCCTGTTTTTTTTCTTGCTTGAGGATATCAACAACACCCTCAACAATAATGAACATTGAGTCACCGGGGTCGCCCTCACGGCAGATGTATTGATCAAAACTGATTTCTAAGCGTTTGCATTTTTTTGCGAGTATCTTGAGTTCTGCTGAACTAAACGAATCAAAGATCGTGGCATTACGTAACGTATCATAATTTGCCGGTGATTCACGCATTTCAAGATCATCCACTTGAAACGGCATAACACCCAGTGTTTCAGAAATACGTAGATCCCGTGAATGCAAAATACGGGCAACGGCCTCTAAAATTTTGTGGCGCATACGTTTCATCAATCGATATGAATCCACGGTAAACCGCACCTCATAAACCACACCGCCCTCATTCACAAGTTTTGCCCATACCTCTGGTGGGGACAGCTCATCAATGCCGTCAATACTAAGCAAGGCCTCATGAATAATAGCCTTAGCACGTGAAATTGGTACATCATGATCGATTGAAACCGTCACAAATTCCGTAAAGCCACGATGCGGGCGTGAATAGTTCTTAATCATCGTTTTAGTGAGCATGCTAAAGGGAATCACGACCAGATAGTTTAGGTGTGTGCGCATAATAATGGCACGCCACGTCATATTCACGACCTCCGCAGGGCCGTGGGATTCCGCCAATTCAAGACCATGAATTTCGATCCAATCGCCGACTTCGACTTTCTCCTCGACCTGAATCACAACGCCAGCAAACGCATCAAGAATTAACCCTTGCAAGCCAAGCCCCAACCCAACACCAAGGGCACCACCAACAGCAATCACATGGGCGTAACTCTGATCGTAAATATTCATTAGAATATAAATGCCGGTTGAAAAATAGATGACAAACCCTAATCCAGATTTGATCATATCAGGCGCATGTTTTCCTGATTTTAGCTCATAGCGATCCCATATAAACACTTGTGCCATGCGGGTTGTGAGCCATGCGCCAAAAACGATGATGAATGCCTGAACACCCCGTTCAATATGCAGATACATACTTTTATGTTCGTCGGAAATATAGTCAGAAAGATTGTAACCGAGCGCCAATAAGGCATACAGCGTCAGCCCCAAAATGGCTGCCAGTGTGCGATTAATCTTCAAACCGTTCATCGTGTGTGTCTTCGTTTATATAGACGTACCTATGAAAATTCTAAGCGAAACTGATTAATAACTAATTAAAAATTTAATCAAGTATAAAATATCTATACTGTAAAAAGTTTATAGCATCCCAAAAACACATCTCTATTCACGCATTTTTTGCATGCATTAAATTCTTAGTTTGATACCCAGATATCACACATGGCGCAGAAAAACACCTATCAGATATACAGCTGACGTACGCACTAGGGATCAGAGACACGAGGCATTGCTGATAATCAATAATCATGTCATGCGTTAACTAGTTAAATTATTGAATCAAAAACCATGTACAAGAAACTATTTAATTCTCTTCGCTTTATTGGAATACTGGCACTATCGTTCGAAGCACCCTCACCCCTTAATGCTTCCCCTTCTGAAGCGGCGGCAGCAGCAACCGATGAACCTGCGGCATCTTCCTCTTCGTCGGCGGCCACTAGTGGAACTGATGGAGCTGCGGCGGAAATACCTTCAAATGTCAGTATCCTACTTACCGATGGTAAAGATTTTTTAACCGTTCAAATGAGCAATAAACGTGCATGGTATCCAGAAGAAGCAAAACTCGAACCTAGAGGAAATGTTGCAACCGTATTTGAGGTTATAGACGCCCTAGTCTATGGGAAAAACGCTAAAGAAACTCGGCAATGCACAACATTTCATGCCAGAATGAAGGATGTAAGCCCGAAAAAGTGTAGGGATTGGCGCCTACCTAGCGGCGGAACCATGGGTGGGGAGTCACTCATTGATGGGGCTAAACGTGAGTTTCTTGAGGAGACAAGCATTGATCTAGATCATCTGGGTGCGACATACAAAGAATCAGAAACACTATTAAAAACTGCCTCAAAACATATTGTACATTATGTTACCGCGCATATAAACACGAAGAGACTTAGTGATGCATTTGATTTCTTGAACAAGCGGCTTGAGGGTTCACACGATTTAAAAAGTAGACTCCAGTTCGCCCTAGATCCAGAACATTTACCTCACCGTACAGACTTACCCGTTAAACTGAGAAACCTTTATAAGGGATCAAAATTCAGCAAAAATGGTTTTGCAACATATATAAATCAACCAAGTGCTGAATCAGTTGTTAAAATCACATGGGATGAGTTCTGTAGAACATGTAATTGGAATTCAACAATTCCTCTTCCCGTGCCAGAAGATGAGTTGATGCGATGCAAACTTGATCGTTTAGATACAATTGAATGGGTTACAATGTACGAATTTAGTGATTACACACGTGCTATTATCCCTGCAGCCGTCTTAGAATTGGAAAAAACAGAAGAAGCAGCAAGTAAAAGAGCTCGGCCAGCCGCCACGCGTTGATAAATTCCCTGAAAATCTGCTGCAAAAATAGCCTCATTCATTTGTATAGCCTCATTCATTTGTGGGGAATCATTCAAAGGGGCTACAAACACACATCAAAGTGGTCTCTGAATCCCCCACACAATGCCAATGAAAAACCCCGTCACATAATGTCACGGGGTTTTCGTATGATAGTCATACTACCAAAATATTTAGAGAGTGGCGTTATGCCTGTGGGGCACGTTTTGCGCCATCTGCGCGTGGTTTACCACCGGGTTTTCCTGCAAACTTTCCAGGTGTCCGACCCGCAGATTTAGCACCCGCAAATTTTCCAGATGGACGCTGCCCACCGTGTCCACCCGCAGCTTCACCAGGCCTTGACCCGGGTTTACGTGGGCCCTTGCTAAATGATTTCCCGAAGGATTTTTTTGCACCATCGCCACGTGGGGTATCGCGTGAATCGTCTCTTGATTCGCCCCTCGCGTCACCGCGTGATTTCCATGAACCTGATCCAGCGGATCGTGGTGCTCCAAATTTACCACCACCACTTTTACCGCGGTGGCCTGACCCTGATGGCCCACGACGACGGTTACCAAAACTTGGCTTCATCGGGGATTTATCTTTGAGTGAAGGATCAAGGAGCTGTTCAATCGCTCTCCACAAATTTGCCTCTTGCGGGCTGAGGAAGTTTAGCGCCTCACCACTGGCACCCGCACGCGCGGTACGGCCAATACGGTGAATGTAATCTTCCGGTTGTTGGGGAAGGTTATAGTTAATCACGTGAGAAACGTGAGGAATATCAAGACCACGGGCAGCAACATCAGTTGCCACAAGAATACGTGATTTTTGCTTACGGAATTCCATAATTACACGGTTCCGTTTGCTTTGACGCAGGTCACCATGAATGGCATCGGCTTCATGGCCTTTTTTGCGTAGCTTTATCATAATGTTATCGGCTGAACGCTTTGTCTTCACGAAAACGATGATCGATCCTTGACGCGTCTCGAGTTCCTCGAGCAACTTGTCATATTTATCCGCATCCGCAACCTTCACACGTGACTGGGTAAGATTCTCCGAAGGCGCTGAAACCGAACCAACAGTGATACGCACAGGATTATCAAGATATTTTGCTGAAATCCGTTGAATCCCAGAAGGAAGCGTTGCCGAAAACATCAATGTTTGGCGTTTTTCGGGCAGGTAGCGCGCAATCGCATCAAGCTGAACAGAAAAGCCCATATCAAGCATGCGATCAACTTCATCAAGCACGAGGAGATTTGTGTGCTTTAGCACAAGATTCCCACGCTCAAGGTGATCATTAATACGCCCAGGCGTTCCAATCGTAATCCGTGGACGGGCTTGAAGTTGTTTTTCCTGGCGTGGATAGGGTTCACCACCAACCAAAATAGCCATCGGTACGTGTGCACGCCCAAGAAAGCTTTGAAAAGCCTTATATACTTGAGTCGCAAGTTCGCGCGTTGGTAATAAAACCAGTGCATTTGCATTTTGATCCGTAAGGATCTTTGTAATTAGGGGGATACCGAATGCTGCAGTTTTTCCTGTTCCTGTTTGTGCCGTTGCAAGGATATCACTGCCGG
>CAYGTJ010000048.1:6957-7261 GCA_964352755.1 uncultured Alphaproteobacteria bacterium | reverse complement strand
GGGGTAGCTTTATAAATATTTTTAAGCGTCAGAGGTGCGGGTAGGTGCATAATAAATCACGAATGAATTGCATTTATGCATTCTATCACAAAACCACTCCGAGATTTTAACAAAATGAACCCCCAAAACCACTATTCAGCCCTCGATGGCGGTGACGAGACGGCGAATCTCGGGTACGTAATCGGTGATATTTGCGAAGATTTTGTCAGCCAATGCAGCGTCATACGTGTGAGATGTCATGTTGCGATCAACCAACATGCGCAACCATAATTCTTCATCATGAATTAACTTGATGCTGTAGGCC
>CAYGTJ010000048.1:0-6947 GCA_964352755.1 uncultured Alphaproteobacteria bacterium | reverse complement strand
AAATTGTATATTGTGAATTGTTTCTTTGGTGAAATTTACGACAACGTCTCTTTCAGAAAAGTAATCTTTCATAAACTTCCACGCGAGTTCAAACGTGAATTCAAATCGTTGAATTGTGGCATCAATGGCTATCCGATCTACATCGACAGGTTTTGTGTAGATTGCCTCAAGGGAAGATAGAGCCAACTTCAATTTTTCAAATTTCAACTTACTTTTTAACATAGATGACCTTCTTTTCTTTGAGAATATTTTGGTATAGATTTTTGCTTATATCTGTTGGGTTCAAACGAATACAATCAATTTTTAAGAGTGTATCCGCATTTTCAATGATATCAACGACCTTCAGCCAATCGGCATCTGTTGCCTTTGGGCAAACGATCGCAAGATCAATATCCGAACGATCATGGTGATCACCCCGGGCACGCGAACCAAATAATAAAATCTCTTCAGCAAACTCTAGTCTCCTAAGCGCATCAATGAATGTATATTTTTCAACACTGATTGTTTCCTGTGATTCAGCTATTGGGGGGGGCTTCATTGGTTGATCCTTGGCTTTCGAGAACATGTTAAGCCGTTTGCTGATAAATGTCTAATTGATTGCTTCAGTCGAACACCTTAACTTCTCGGGAACTCCTTATATACAAACAAAATCAGCATACACAGTTAATTAATTATTTTCATATATATTTTAAATTTTAGATCACTATTTATTATATAATGCGATTTATTAGACACTTTTTATCACTTGCAATAATCGCGGGTTCTTTGATGGGATCAGAGCAACACCCACGACGCACAACACGCCCGGGGTTACCCTCACCTTTGCTTTCTCCCACGACAATGGCGGCGGCGGCATCTGGGGCGGGCACACCTGCGTCAAGCAAGGGAACGAGCAACAGCGGGAGGGAATCCCCTCGCCCTCTTGTTGAGGAAATGGGAGTTACAGCCTCCGCTCGTTTCGTTGATGCCCAGCGTCCAGCTGCTGCCCCGGCGGCATCGACAGACCCAGACATTAGTTCCCGTATCCGCACTGTTACACGTGCATCGCCAGATCGCCCCCTCCCATCTACATCAATACAACGTTCACCTGAAAGTGCCTTTCGTCGCAGCGCCCGGCGCCCGCAGCCCCGCGCAGTTTTACCCTCCGTTGTCGCCGAATCACCTCTCTACAGGTCACCGTCCAGACAACTCACCGCGGCACTTGCGCGATTAGGCGCGGCGGCATCTATGGCCACACACACCGGAACAGACTCATCAACCACCCGTGGCAAGCCGTCATTACGTGAACAAGCTGTCGATCGCGTTCTCACAGAAACGCCATCACACACGTCGGGGTCAGGAGCTGCCGCATCTGCAGGGGATGATACGCAACGCAGGGTAATTTTACGTCCCTATGTTGTGCCCAAATCCACAACCGATCTAATGAAAAAATACTATCTCAAGCTGATCACAATTCTTGCACGCCTTGCCCGCGATCAGATTGACGCAGAACCCGCCGCAATGGATGCACACACACGTGCCCACCTTATTTCAACGCGCATCCAATCATGGCTGATGATCACCCGTGATGATAGTGCCATTGCCCTGATACAGCGACGAACGCGCCTTACGTCAACTGCATACGGGCGCGAAACCCCCACTGAAACAAAACGCGCGAATGCTGCTCTTCGAGCCTATATATTGTCTGATGCTGAAAAAATTCCTCAGGAATTTGCCGACTTTATTCTAAGCCCCTGGGGAAAACGTGCAGCAAGTGGCGCTGGGTTGATCACAATTGACGAAGATTTAATGGCAACACATGATGATTACCGCAAAACTCTCAGCCATACAAACTGGAGTAAAATCGTCCAAGATTCATTAACTGAACGGGGCATTCCCATGCCTTTTTTAACCTTACCTACACACATAACCCCCCAATGGGTCGCGTCAGAAAAAAACGCTTGGGAGATCGCGTTAGTGAATTTTTCCGCTGACATTATGTGCCTTGCGCCCTACACATCTCAAATCGTTATTGAAGAAGCTTTTTTACGACACCTCGCCCGGCACTGCATACAAATTGTGATTTCACGTCCGGATGCACAACCACAGTTTTATTATTTTCCAATCTGCCTGTTTTTGCGCTCAGATCTCAATATTCAGGATCAACTCAAACAAATGGCGAGGAAATCCTCCCAAGGAGCATCTCTAATTTTTACCTCTCGCGAAGGAGCTGTAGAACCCATTGAAGCGCATCATATTGGTCAGACTCCGCTTTCATCGATTGTTTTTCTACCCTTTAGTATGCACCGCGATTCGCTTATTTCCCTTCATCCCTTTGAATCTGGTGGCCAAGACAGCCTCATCAACACGCGCGAACGTGGTATTTTTAGCTTAACCCGGGCAAATGCGCTTCGAGCCTTTGGAGAGATGCTTGCCGCGCGCGCCCACCGGGAGGGAGCGGCATCCGCAGAATTAACACCCCCTCGGGCAAAAAGAGTTATCCAGACACGTGCACGTTCTGCTATGGCCATGGCGTTACGGAGCAAATCGCGCGCCTCAAGTGCTGCCGCGGAGGCTGTAGAGCCTCACGATGGATGATTCATCAAGTGAATTTCACTATTAATACCTGTTCGATTTTAATAATCGAATAATTGCATGTACTTTTATTCATATTTTAGTTGCGTTTTTCACATAGTGACATTATATACCCATTAGTTAATTATGTAATAATTACTATAGAGGTATGGTATATGAATAATTTCTTTGATTATGATACAGCAAAGGCCGTGTATTACGTGTATTTATACGGGGGAATTTCTCGTGCAGGGGACAAAATAAACCTGACTCAATCCGCCATGTCCCGTCGTATTCAAATGGCCGAGGAACGCTCAGGCATCACGATTTTTGATCGCGGATTTCATGAACTCAAACCCACACCAGAGGGATTAGTCTATATTGACGGCTGTAAAAAAATCCTTCACATCGGTGATGCCACCCTCAAAGACGCCCACGCTGTTGCTAACGACGGATGTAGGCGCGTGCGTATTATCTCAACACCATCACTGGCCAATTTGTTGCTGCCGCAACTCCTTATCGGATTTGAGGATCGTCATCCAGATATTGAGATTTCAATTGAGGAATCTCATGACGTCATGGATGTTCTTGATACTGACATAATTATTGGACCATACATACCCGAACAGGATGAACTGAGGCAAGACCTTCTCATGAGTGAGGCTGAGCAACTCTACGTGTCTGAATCGTATGTAAAAAAGCATGGATTTCCTGAAACACTTGCCGAACTTGAAAAGCACAAATTACTTACCGTAAATCCACGACAATACGCCGGATTGCGAGATGTAAACTGGATTCTCACAACCGGAATTGGAAACAGCCAACATCGCCGAAAGTCACACCTCGAATTTAGTTCAAACAATGGAAAAGTTGAGGCCATGGTAGCAGGACTCGGGATCGGCAGCTGTACACGTTTACACCTATCCCTCATCAATAATCCAAAGGTGAAAGAGATATTACCTGGAACAGTACGTGAGCCAATGAAGATCTATTTTATTCGCAATTCACTCTCCAGCAAACAAAAAAACTTAGATACCATTTGTGATTTCTTTAACGAACGCATGAAAGAGCTCAAAGCTCTCGCTGATTTATCAATGTCTTGATCTATCTTAAGAATATCACGATTACACTTGCAACGCGTATGATTCTTGGCGAAGCTAAGTGATGATTATTGATCTCCACTCATGACGTTCACACTGCAACCTAATCTTGCGCCAAAAACCGTGATTTGTAAGCTTGAGCTCTGCACAATTTTGCTGCATGAGGTGAAAGATTGCCCATGGATTTTTCTCGTGCCGCAACGTGAAAATGTGTCATTGATCACTGATCTCTCCCGGGATGATCAGTACACTCTGGTTGATGAGATTGATCACTGTTCCCGGGTGATGAAAAGGCTTTTTACCCCTGATCACATCAACGTTGCCGCCATCGGAAACATCACCCCACAACTGCACGTGCACATTATATGTCGCTATACATCAGACCCTCATTGGCCAGATGTGTGTTGGAATAAGCCTCTGACTGACATGAGCACTGATGAATGTAAGCATCGCGCACACATACTGCACCACGCCCTTAAGCAAAACCCGATCAAGGGATAACAAAGGTGAATTAACCCTCTTCGTCTTCCTCGTGATCATCGTCTTCTCCCTCTGGGGATTCAGAAGAATCACCTGTAGATTTATCTGCCAATTTATCGCGTTTCTGTTTAGGAATGGCCTGTTCATGAGATGCAGAAGCACTATCACCCCCTGACGAAGAAGCCGCCGCCGCCGCAGGTGTTGCCGCCTCTTTAGGTCGCTGGCGCTTATGTGAATCAGATGCATCACTTACAGCAGTCAAGCTTTCACCGTCTTCATCCGTAGAGGAAAACGCATCATCACCCGCCTCTGCCATGGCAGAAACATCCTCACTCGCCGACGATGCCGCAGACGCAGACGCACTGCCTGTAGCAGATACCGGTGGCGTGACCGGCAAGTCAACAGGACTCACAGCTCCATCTGAGGCAGGCTCAGCTATGCGTGGTGGTGGAATGATCGGAAAGCATTTATAGTAACCTCCACCCTTCACACCCGCGTGCTTAGCGGATCGATGCCCACCCTTCTTGCCACGAGAGGAAGAGGAGGAAGCCCCCCCACCTGTCGAAGCTTGAATCTGTGTAAATACAAGAGAAAAAATTAAAACGACGATGTTCATAAAAATAAGAATGATTAATTATGAATCTTAAATAGGTATCAATTTTTTACTTTCAAGGTTCTCGTAATAATATTACGCCAGGATATTCTTACAGATCTAAGCAAGCGCCACTCTGGGTGATTTATGCCTATTAATAATCCTTATCTAAATCTTCCAAATCAATGGGAATGTGAGGGGCAAACGCCGTCACACTAGATTTGGAGAGAATAGGCTCAAAAGAGCCTAACGATAACGGATCATCGCATTCCAAATTAGCAGCATCACCTGCAGATTTATCTGCCCGCCTATCTCTTTTCTGTTTACAGATTGCACTCTCTTCATTTGCAGCATGCGGATGAGCAGCCACGGCCAATTGTGGACGTGATGCGGGTCGTTGGCGTTTTTGAGGCGCAGATAAACCATGTTTATGTGTTGGTGCTAAGGCTTCTTCATCCGTAGATAGAGCCTCATCATTGCCGAACCCCGCCGTGGCCTCCATATCTTCACATGCCGCCGCAGCAATAGAAGAAGATAGCGCTTTGGATGATGCAGTAGCTGCTGTCGTTAGTGTACCCGCGAAGTCAATAGGACTAACATCTCCATCTGAGTCAGCCGCAGCTATGCATGGCGGTGGAATAATAGGAAAGCACTTAAAATAACCACCTTGTACACGCGTTTGTTCCCAAGATCGATGCGCCTCTTTGTTGACACGAGATGGGACGAAGGAGCTCTCACTTGTGGAAGCATGAATCTGTGCAAATAAAAGAGAAAAAATTAGAACTACTGTTTTCATAATAATAATAATAATTAACTATGAATATTAAATAGGTATCAATTTTTTACTTTCAAGGTTCTCGTAATAATATTACGCCAGGATATTGTTTCCAAAGCAAATCAATAAATCATTTTTGTTAGAAATCATCATCTTCGTCCAGCTCTGCTAAACTGGGGCGTACAGAGGCTTGCGCTGCGGCCGAAGAACTAGATGAAGCCGCCATGGCTAAAGGCAGGCAGTCCGCAGCAAGTTGGGATGCACTATCTGGAAGTTCCATTGAGCACCGCTTATTTTTAAACTGATCGGGGATTTTATCCGCCACAAGTCCTTGTTTTTGAGCACCTGATTGCTCTGATGCTTGCTGATCTCTTGAGCGTTTACCTCCTGTCATAGCTAAAGCTGAAGCCGCCATGGGTAAAGGCAGCAAAGCACGGTGGGATGCACGAACGGGAACCGCTCGAGCACCTGGAACCGCCATGGGTAAAGGCAGGTAGGCCGCAGCAAGTTGGGATTCAGGAACTGGTGTCGCCATGCCTGAAAACTGGGCGGCAGCTTGGGCATGATCGTGCACAAATGGTGCAGCAATAGCACCCATAAGGTCGTCTAAATTAACAACACCGCCTACACTCGAACTTATACTCTCTGGGGTCGCAATTCCCGACCCTGAGCAAGATTCTACATCACTGTCTTCTCCAGCCGGGGGATCTAAATTTTGATCCCTGAATACATCATCAATATTCGCTCCAGGAAATGTTTCTGGGCATAAGCATAAGGATGCAGACATGTGAGGATTGCGAATTGTTAACCCACCAGAGCTATCCTCATCTATGCTAAGAGGCTTTCCAGAGGCAGACACTTCCATAATTAAGATGGAAAAAAGGAGAACGTATTTTATCATGTGAAATTTAAATATATATTTAGTTCATATATAAATCCATTATTGTAAATTTCAATTATTTATTTCAAAAATAAACACTATTAACGACAGTAAATTCTATTTTTCACTAAGCAATTAAACGGTTTCGCAATGATCCGTTTCTCCGGGTAAGGGTCATCTTTCATTGAACATGAAGAGGCAATAGGGTTATGCACCGCAAAAGCCCACATATATTTTGTCATGCAGAACGGCAGGCAAAGAAATTCAAAAATTGCTTTTTCACATTTTTAAAGGTAAGTTTCAAATCAGATTATTTTATCGACTTCTTTATGACATCTAAGATCCCCAAGTCATCAACGCCCACAGTTGCAAAGACATCATCTGAATCAGAAAGCCCCTCATACACCCAAGTCATTCGTGATCTTGCAAAAATTCTTGATGATACACAGCTGACAGAGATCGAATTTGAACAATCGGACATCGGTCGCGTGCGCGTTTCGCGCCAGGGTCTTGGTATAGCCCCTACACTTGCCCTGCCGCAAACACCTTCACACATTATCCCTGCAC
>CAYGTJ010000047.1:0-7275 GCA_964352755.1 uncultured Alphaproteobacteria bacterium | reverse complement strand
TTCGTGCAAAAGTTGAGATTATTCCACGTTTAAAATCAAATATAATAACATAAAACTTAATCATTACTTTGTTTTAATAATATATTAACTTTTATTAATGATAATTACATCTTGTATGCTATAAATTATCAAAGGAGTATATGTTATGAATAACACAAAAACCCTCGCCATGTTGGCGGCTGCAATTTCATTGGCAGCATGTGAAGGCCCCTCAAAATCAGGTGCCAAAGAATCTTCAAAACGTGAGAAATGTTCTGTAAAATCTGTTGATGGAAATGTTGGATTTATCTTGCCTTCGCGCAATGATTGTGGCGCAACTCATCCGGTCACGGGTGCAAGCCATAGTTGTGCTGCACAGGGTATTCCAGGAAACCCAACAGAGTGGATTTTTGTTCCTGCAGGAAAATGTGATGCGATAAACAAGCATGTTCAGTCAGGAAAATTCAGTAAGATAGATACAAAAACCAAAGAAAAACTTGATCTAAAACTTGCTAAAAAACACATAAAGTAGGAGAATTTAAATATTCTCTTATTAGCTAAGTATGAATTCAGCGCTTAAAATTGGTATCGGGTTAAGAAATCAGCATATCCATGATGTGTTGGCTACCAAACCCGATATTGATTGGCTTGAAATCCACAGCGAAAATTATTTTCTTCCTGCCCTCGTTGATGTGGATGTTCTCAAAGAAATTCGCACCCACTATGCGCTGAGCATGCACGGAATAGGGCTTTCCCTAGGTTCAGTCACTGAACCCGATCCACGACACATGCACAATCTTAAATCCCTTCATAGCCAAATCAATCCATTCTTGGTGTCAGAGCATCTCTCGTGGAGTGTGGGCGGAGGGCACTTTGTTCCTGATCTGTTGCCGCTTCCGTATACGCATGAAGCACTCGGTATTTTTGTGCGAAACCTTGGTATTGCCCAAGATGTTATCGGGCGCCAAATTTTAATCGAAAACCCAACGTCATATCTTACCTATGAAACGGCTGACACCTCCGAGGTTGATTTTCTCGTTGCGGTTTGCTGCCAATCAGACGCAAAGCTTCTTTTAGATGTAAATAACGTGTTTGTGTCGTGCACAAATCATGGGTGGAATGCCGATGAATATCTTGCCGCTATTCCCTCGGATATGGTCGGTGAAATTCATATTGCGGGTCATACGCGCCATACGCTTTCGGATGGCCGAGGGGTGCTCATCGATACCCATAGTACCCATCCGTGTCCTGAGGTGTGGGATCTTTATGGAAAGGCCATCAAACGATTTGGGAATGTCCCAAGTTTACTGGAGTGGGATAATGACATTCCGCCATTGCCTGAGTTGTTAGAGACGGCCACAACGATGCGAGCGTATGAAACTTCATGAAACTGAATGATCTACAAACGCACTTTTTACACGCGATGCATGGCGATGTAGTGCCTGAACTAATGGCGCAGATCACATCAAACTGTGCACAGGAACGTCTGGAAATCTATCAACACACCATTCGTGAAGGGCTCGTGAAGGTTCTGCGTATTCGTTATCCAGGTATCTGGGTGCTGGTGGGAAATGAGCCCGCAGACAACATTGCCCGGGCGTTCGTGGCATGCCCTCAACACCTTCCAAAATCAGGGTGCCTTGATTTTTGGGAGGATACGTTTCCTGGCTTTCTTAAGCAGTTTCCTGATCTTCGTGAATACCCATACCTTCATGATTATGCCCTTTTCGAGGCCACTCAGCACAGAATAAGGTGCGCAAACCCTTTGGTAACAGAGCACGTAGTTCCCGAAACGAACTCGATAAAGCTAAATGCTGAATGCGCTCTACGCCCAGGTGTGCAGGTGTTTTCGTCTGTCTATCGTATTGATGCGATTTGTGGTTTTGTACAGGATGATTTAGCGCTTCCCGCTTGTGTGGATGAACCGTGCTGGGCAGTTATGTGGCTTGGGGATGTTCGCGTGAACGTCGTGTGGGTGTCACATCTGTGTGCGCGATTTGTACGGCTCATTGGTGAGGGAAAAAGTATGCCTGCTGCGGTTGAGGCACTTGAAGCGTCAGATTGTGCGCCAGACGTGACACCAGAAAATCTAGCGGATGCTTTGCGGCTTTTGCATGAAAATGAACTAATTACCACGATAACGAAGGGAGAAAACAATGATTAATTTATGTGCTTGCTACCATTGGGTTGTTAATTGGATGCGTCTTGCGTTTTGCGCCCCTGTTTTGTTCGGTGTCCGGATATGGATTGCCAGTATTTTTGGTGGTTCAGGTCTGAGTAAAATCAGAGATTTTGATGCAACTGTCGCCCTTTTTGATGAAGTTTATAACTTACCCGTTATTCCGCCCTTTTTTGCAGCGATTTTAGCAACCTCAGCCGAACTTGTGTTTCCCGTGTTATTGGTTCTCGGTCTTTTCACAGAACTATCAGCGGCGGCGTTGCTTGTGATGACGATTGTTATTCAAGTCTTAGTTTTTTCACACTGGGATCATATGCAATGGGCACTTTTCCTCGGTGTATTGATTACCCAAGGGGCAGGAATGTTTAGTGTTGATTGGCTCTTGCGAAAGTGGTGTGCGCGATCATAGTGTCTCAGTTGAGTTATTCAGTTGACGCATGAATTCCACAACAGATGGGTAATCTTCCTCTATACGAACAGGTGTTCTCGTGGGTTCACCTGCAATGGGCAAAAGACACTCCACAACACTTTCCCACAGGCCATTTCGTGACATTGATGTAATAATATGATCAGGACGCAATGGTAAGTCAGATTCTCTTAGAAGAGCACGCATATTCGTTATTTTGACGTAAAAGCGTCCCATTGTGTAGAGGGGTGAAGTGTAGGGCATTGAATCACCAGGCAGGTAGAATTTCTTTCCATGGGCATAATTTCCAAGGTGGATCATCCAGTGCATAAAAAATTTATCAAGCTTGGGGGTATCAAAGTATCGACTAACTTTAAAATCAATCGTTGCACCACCTTCGCATTCATAAAATTTAGGCGACAGTTTAAAGAATCCAACGCACCTATTTCCCGTGTTGTAGACACACACACCATTATCAAGAGCAGCGTTCCACATATTCTCTAAAAACAGAGAGGATTTTGCAGGTTTTTCAGGTGATGCCGTCCACTTCAGAATTCTATTGCTTTCAAGTGGTTGAAAGGGATTCCCGCGATATGTGAGTGCGCAATCAGAGGGCTCCCGATACATCGGGCTCATACGAATGACTGGTGTAACCCGTTCATCCCGTTGATCATCCCTTGTGGCAATGACGGATGATGCGTTGATGGTTGATGGCACAACAAATGCCAAGGTGAATGCGACCAGTAGTTGTGTACGTATCATTATGAGAGTTCCTCAGCGGTTATGTTGAATATGCATTGAAACCCTCTCATTTCACCACGAACTTCATGACCAATTTCTTCGAGGGTTGTCATATCGTGAAGAACGGGAACAGCAATTTCTCTTCCATTGAAACCCTTCACCCAATTATACAATTTGACCCCAATCAAAGATCGTTCGGGATTGCTAAGCGATGTAAAGGCACAGTCAAAATCAACACGCAGCGAAATGCTTGGCAGTTTAACCGGCATGTCATCGTCCCTGTCATATGAGGTAGGGTCAAGGATATGAAACGAGGTGTCAGATTTTACAAATCTGCAGGTAACAATGCCGTAATTCTCAGTGCCCTTATAAATAAATACATCTGATTTCCCTGTTAGTATGCGAAGATATTTTGTTTGCCTCCGAACGTCATCATCTTTTGCCCCTTTTGATAAGGTCTCCAGTGTGCCATTTTCCGGGACGACATCTGTGAGAAGTGATGCACACGGCGAATCAACACACGCAGGAAGTGCCTCACGAAAGGGATTCTCAGAACTGAGTGCAGGCAATTTATGCGCAACATGGAGCGTATACCCATCGCCAAGATCAAGTTCTGACTGATCTGTTGCCACACGTGTTAATGCATCACTTCCCCATAAAGGAAAGAATGAAAGTACGAGCAATGTCATGATTTTTTGCATAAAGACTGAACTCCCCCGTGTGTCATCTCTCACCTAATTTTGCGGGCTTACGTGCATGAGCGCTAGCGTAGCAACTACGAGAATTTAGCGAGGTGGGGAATTTGAGGCTACGTGTTGGACAAGATGCACCAGTGAGGTGTGGGCATTGATTGCCCGTTGTGTGTCCTTGCCGAGGACGCGGGCGAGCGGGGAAATGATGACTTTGAATGGCGTTAAAAAGTTCATCGTTTGCTTAATGTGTGCGAAAACCTGAGGGCTTTCAGGGGTGCTGTATTCGCTCATTAGGGCGTGAAAATGTGTTATGCTATTGTTAACAAAGGGCAGTGCTGCGTAGGCAAAACTCATAATATCTCGGGCGTGCGCTTGGGAGGCAGTCAGGTGCGGGCAATGCGATTCCGCAAGGTCAAGGAAGTGCACAACACCCCCTTTATCCTTCGTTTGATACACAAGATCTTTCAGAAGCGGGCGACCATGATGCAGCCCCTTTTGATGAAGATGAGCTAGTGCGTGCACCACATGGTTAAGGATTTGAATCCGTTGATTGATGTCGGGCGTCTGCTTAAGCAGAGTCTCAGCGTTATCGCCCAGATCATTCATTACGATGACATCTTTTGTGTGGTGGATAATCTGCGGCACAGAGATCCCCTTGGATTGAAAGAGGCGATTGCGTGCAATCTCATTCTTTATGAGTTCCTCAGGGGTGTTAATTACCTGGGGGCGAAGCAAAGCGATGGGAATGATTGCACGGAGGAATTTCCCCCAGATGATGTGTCTGCATGTAAATTTTTTGGGATCAGGGCGTTTTACCCAATACTGCGTTTGGTTGTGCTGAATCGTGCAAAGCACCGCCCGGGGACAATGTTTCTGGATCACGTGCGCCCACGTCGTTGCATATGTATGCGTTGGAGTATTTACAGCGAATATAAACAGGATGAACCAATAAAAACGCACGCTATCCATGGTACCGCCAACAATCAACCAGATGATCATTCACCATCCCCACGGCCTGCATATACGCATACATTATTGTTGATCCGACAAAAGTCATCCCGCGTTTTTTCAGGTCTTTTGAGAGGGCATCACTAATGGGGGTTGTCACGGGAACATCTGCAAGTTTTTCCCAGTGATTGATGATAGGCGCGTGGTTAACAAATGCCCAGACATAGGCGTCAAACGAGCCGAATTCCCGTTGAATCGCACCAAAGACGCGCGCATTTGTACGGGTGGCATATATTTTTAAGCGGTTGCGAATAATGGCTGGGTTTTCACGGAGGGTTTCGAGCTCTGCATCGGTCATCGCGGCCACCTTTGCAACCTCAAAGTCATTAAAGGCTGCGCGGTACCCAGCACGTTTTTTGAGCACAGTTTCCCAGCTGAGCCCTGCCTGGGCACCCTCAAGGATCAACATCTCGAATAAATGCTGGTCATCATGTGCGGGAATGCCCCATTCATTGTCGTGATAGTTGGCATAGAAATCCTGCCCCGGTTTATCACCGAAGCATCGTTTATTCCCATCGTTTATGAGTGAAGTCGTCATTGGTTTAACATATATGCGGCCATAACACCCATACCCAAATTCTCAACGAGGCTAACAGTGCTCAGTGGTACGTTGAGTACAGTTCCCATGCATGCACATGTCAATTTCTCACCCCGGCGAAGTGTATCAACAACACTGACGCCACTCACAACCATCAGGATAATAGTTGCAGTAAGAGTCTCTCTCAAAAACACATTGAGGAGGTACAGCGTGCCGAGCCCAAGCTCTACAAAGGGATAAAGATATCCGTAGTGCGGAATGTGTTTTGCTGCAAGATCATATGTACGAAATCCCTCATCAAATCCCTTCAGATCAAAGAATTTAAACATTGCTAAGAGCATGAAAAAAATCCCCATAAACACCTGCATACGTGAGCTGGTATATCCAAAAATATGTGCCACTAGTACTGCAAAACAGATAACAACGATGAGGGGTTGATACTTTTTCATGATTAGATGTCCTGTGCCTGATTTCAATTTTTACTTCCATGAGAATAACATGTGAAGCCAATAGGGAAAAGTTTAATGGAGGGGGCATCACGCGAAACAGCTCCGGTATCGGAGGTATTGGGTTTTTGTGCTTGCAGTCAAGCCAACCTGGGAACGGACGGAATGAGTGGGGATATACGTTAGTGCTGAATGCCTCCGTCAATAATTGGATATATGCGATCGATATTGATGGCCTGTAGAAAATTTTCTTCGTGTGAAACGACGATCATAGCGCCAGGATATTTTTTCAAAACCTGAATAACGTGCCCTTTCGTTTCCAGGTCAAGATTGTGGGTAATTTCGTCTAATACTAATAATTGTGTCGTTTCCGCAGCAATTAAGCAGAGTGAAAGGCGAACTTTTTCTCCTCCAGATAAATTGGCTACATATTGGGATACTTCTTCGTTGGTGCGGAATAAGAAATCATTCAGATGTTTTCTAAGCTCAGTATCTGGGAGTGTTCCCCAACGCGTGCGGAGGTTTTCAATAACTGAAATCTGTGAGTCCAGGTTATTATAATGTTGATCCAGATAAGCGATTTTATCCAAACGGGGAAGGTGCCGCGTCCCCGTTTTAACAATGTTTCCATCATCACATATAGACTTGAGGAGCGTTGATTTTCCAGAAGAATTTCTGCCACTAAGGGCGATTCGTTCTGATCCGTCTAATGATAAATTTACATTGTTGAGTATGGTGTTTCCTCCTTTATAGCTCAGAGTTGCGTCACTTATAGAGAGAATGTTTCTCTTTTTTATATCCTCTGATCTAAGTGAAAACGTAGGTGAGATGTTTTTAGGCAAATGAAGCGAATGTAACTGTTCTTGTACGTGTTGCTTTTGAGAATGAATCGTTTTTTTCTTTTTACCCGTTGTTTGCTCGGCACGTCGTGCTTTTGCCTTACTCACAACTGCTGGCCACTTTCGTTGCTCAAGGCTTTTTTGCCCTCTAGTTTTACTCGTTGAGGCGCGTTTCTGCTCTTTCATAAGTGCGGCATGAGGTTCTTTTTGTCTATGGTTAAGAAGTGAAACTTCTTTTTCCATAGAGGCGCGTTTGCACGATATTTCCCGCATATAGTCATCGTAAGGGCCAGAAAAAACACTGATATGTTGATTTTCGATGTGCCAGTTCTTTTCAAAACATCGGCGTAATAGGTCGAGGTCGTGGCTGACGGCGATCACTGTGCCGTGATAGTTTTGAAGCATCCGCATAAGGCTTTGACGATTCTCTTTATCCAAATGATTGGT
>CAYGTJ010000046.1:0-7279 GCA_964352755.1 uncultured Alphaproteobacteria bacterium | reverse complement strand
GAACAGCACGTGATTCAATCAATGCCTTAAGTGCATCGGCTGACGAAGATCCTGGAACACAGTGGCACGGTATAATGAACCCCGTACAATAGAATAGAAGTCAAGGGAGAGGGTGTGCCTTTAGGAATGAGAAAAGAATGGAAAACAACTCCGAACAGCCCTCAAAAACCTTTAAAAGACCCAATATTCCGTGCCCGTGCGGTACTGCGTCCACCTCTCTCAACAACCCTTTATGCAGAAGTCTCTGACGTACTATACTTTTACAGTCCCCTCTTAATTTTATGTATTAATGCAAGAGTTAAGTTCTTGACTTTTAGAGAAAAATTTTCGATGTTAAATAAAATTATGGAAAAAATCATGCAAACAAGAGTGAATTTCCAAAAGACCACAGTCTGCAGCCTCCTGATAGGATTTCTGCACCTTTCAGCAATTTTTGCAGCTCCTGAAGTGCGCTATATTACCCCACCCCGACTCAACAAGAAAAATATTGACACGCGTATTCTGTGTCACCGTCCCATGCGCCGTGGAAAGCCCGCAATGTATGTTGAGAAGCGCGGAAACAAGTTTATTGCGCACAATTATGGTCACGGAGGCAGTGGATGGACGCTAGGACCAGGGTGCGCAGAATATGTCACCTCTCTCCTCCTGCAAAAAGCAGGTGAAAAACTTACTAGAGACGCACCCATAACAATAATTGGGGCGGGAGCGCTTGGTTACTTTACAGCACTCCACCTCGTGGAAAAAGGGTTCACGAATATTGAGATTGTGGCCGAAGAATACACTGGCCTCACCTCCCATAATGCAGGAGGTTTGTTGGCTCCTGTTTCAATGGATAACAGTTCACATTTTCAAAAAATTATTGATATAATTGGTAGAGACGCTTATCGCTTTTATAAAAAAATTGCAACCGGCTGTCATCCCTCTATCTCCAGGGGGGCGGTAATTGTTCCCTCTTATTTCCGGACACGTGAGAAATCCGGGTTGGAACCATACGTAGGGGTTGTAATGAAACCGGCAAAAGATGTTATCCTCGACTTTGGTACAGGAACTAAACAATCTATGGTTGTTTACGATGATGGTATATTCATCGACACAGGGGAAATGATGGATAGCCTTAGAAAGTTACTCGTGGGAAAAGTTCGCTTTGTAACGCGAAAAATCGCCGATTTTGATGATATATCTACACCCTTTATCTTTAACTGCGCTGGAATTGGTGGGCAAGAGCTTGTTGGAGATGATCGCATGGTTTCTGTACAGGGACACCTTCTTATGCTGAAAGATCAAAACCCTGAAGATTTAAAGTACATGATCCTAATCTACCTTGATAGCGGGGTGACCGCATCAGGTCAAAAAGTAAAGCGGTCATTTTATATATTCCCCAAACAAACACCCGGAGCACCCGCGCATGACATTGGGGTAATAGGAGGGACATTCATTGAAGGTGCAGACGCAACAACGCCCAACAAGGAAGAGTTTGATATAGTTATTAGGCAGGCAAAGGAGTTTTATGGGATTAAATAGCAAAGAGTCCATGAGACCACTGCATAAAGAGTAGTTTTGCGGGAGAAAGAGGTGGTTTGGGTGGTGTGAGGTGTTAGAATAAGCTCAGATGTTTCTGAGGATGTAAGCGATGGTTAAGTTTGTGAGTTTTCCTGATTTAATGGTGACCCAACAATCAAAGGGAAGCACCCGCCTGGAGAAGATCGAAGGGTTAGTCCGGTGGAACCGGTTTGGGTATCGGCTGACGAAGATTCTGGGACGCAGTGGCCTTGGACCAACCGGATATCCGCCGCTGAGTTTGTTTAAAGCGCTTATTTTACAACACCTGTATGGGTTGTCTGATCCGGAGATGGAAGAGATGCTCTATGACCGGTTGTCGTTTCGCCGGTTTTGCGGGTTTGGTTTATCTGACGCCATTCCCGATGCCACAACACTCTGTCGGTTTCGCAATGCCTTGGCGGGACAGACAGAGAAACTCTTTGGCTTGGTGTTGGGCGAGATTCAGGCGCAAGGGATCACCCTTAAGTCAGGAACTATTGTGGATGCCACCGTGATTCAAAGCAGTGCCCAAGACCCCTGTGGAGGTACGGTCTCTGCGCGTGATCCGGAAGCGGGATGGACGAAGAAGGCCGGAAAATACCATCATGGGTATAAAACCCATGTCGCGTGTGACGTAGAAACGGGACTTGTAACCACCCTTGCAGGTAACAGGGGCAGAGGTACACGACAGTCAGGTGTTTGAAGTCTTGTTAACCGGAGACGAGCCCTGCGTGTATGCGGATAAGGCCTATGCCAGCGTGAAGCGTCGCAAGAGACTCCGCGAAGCCGGCATTGGTGATTGTGTGATGTATCCTGCCCAGGCAGGCCGGAAACAGCCCGGTTGGCAGAAACATCTGAACACACTGTGGAGCAAGACCCGGTGTCGGATTGAGAAAATCTTTGGTCATATGAAGCGTACGCAAAAGCTTCTGCGTGCGCGCTATGTGGGACAAGTGAAAACGCTTACTCAGATGAGATTTGTGGCCATGGCCTACAATCTCGTGCGTGCCTTAAGTCTTATCTCACGCCCCGACAAACAGGCTGCCACAGGATAAGTCTGTCCAAAATCCAGGAAGCTCAAGAAAACAACACCAAACAACCCCTAAACCGCCTTCCAAGGCGCGCATACTCCCCGAACTTACCCATAAACCCTCACACGTGGATGCTAACAACCCTTTATGCAATGGTCTCTCTCTGTCATGCCATCAGCGGAGATCCCACTCAACAAAGCACTGGAAATAAGTACAGTTAATCCTAGTTTTTTCATTTACATAGCCTCACATAAATATATTACATGAATATATATTCTCACATGTGTACTGGGTATGGATATATATTTATGGATACATGCCACCTCGTCAAAACCCCTGCCCTTACGGCATGGCCAATTTACCACACAGCTTGGATCATAAGAGCTTAATGATGATCAAGGCTATACACCTGGCCTATATATATTGGGCTATATATAAAGTCACGTCACAAACGAGAATGGTGCCGCCGGCGAGAATCGGACTCGCGGCCTCACCCTTACCAAGGGTGCGCTCTACCACTGAGCTACGGCGGCAAAAAAGACTGGTGTAAACACCTAAGACGTTATAAGTTGTACTACAAATGAACGCAAGACCTAATTCATGTCTGCATCAAAACAACAACCGGTTATTTCGCCTATGAAGCCTCAATCTGGGAAATCTCAATCTGGGAAAACTGATGGTACGCAAAAACCGACATCCCCTATAAAGTCTACACAAGCAAAGCCTACACAATTTGACTCCCGGGCGCGGGCGCTGCGTGCGAATCTGATGCGACGTAAAATCGTGCAACGCGCGGCAACAGATAAAAAAGCAAACGCAAATGACGTCAAAACGCCTGAAACACATGCCAACACACCACCGAAACAAAAGGATACATAATGCTATTACCTGATTCCTGGATACGCGAACAAAGCCAACAAAACGGCATGATTGAGCCTTTCATGGAAAAACAAACATCATCAAATGTGATTTCCTACGGGCTTTCATCGTATGGGTATGATGCACGTGTGGCACCCGAGTTTAAGGTATTCACCAATGTTGATAATGCGGTTGTTGATCCTAAAAACTTCACCGCCAATAGTTTCGTTGATCGCGTGACCGACGAGGTGATCATCCCCCCGAACAGTTTTATTTTGGGGCGCACGGTTGAATATTTCCGCATTCCCCGGGACGTCATGGTAATTTGTCTTGGAAAATCAACCTATGCACGATGTGGAATCATTGTAAACGTTACCCCCCTCGAACCCGAATGGGAAGGCCACGTGACGTTGGAATTTTCAAATACAACCCCCTTACCTGCAAAAATTTATGCCAATGAGGGCGCGTGTCAGTTCCTCTTCATGAGGGGTGAGTCACCATGCGAGGTATCATATAAAGACCGCAACGGAAAATACATGGGGCAACAGGGCGTTACGCTTCCGAAAGTGATGGCTGCCTAATGGATAAAATCGTTGTACGTGGTGGAAAAGAACTCCGTGGGAAAATCCACATTAGTGGCGCAAAAAATGCAGCCCTTCCGTTATTATGGGTAAGGTTGGTCACGGATCAAAAAATAACACTCACCAATGTGCCTAAACTTGCAGATGTTGGGTCAATGCTGACGTTGCTGGAACATCTTGGCACCAAAATTACGAACACGATCACGAAAGATCGCACACTGGTTTTGCACACGCCAACCCTTGGGAGTACTGAGGCTCCGTATGAGATTGTGCGCAAAATGCGTGCCTCAATACTTGCACTGGGGCCCTTGCTTGCGCGCGCGAAAAAAGCACGGGTATCTCTTCCTGGGGGATGCGCCATTGGCACACGTCCGGTGGATTTTCACATTGATGGCATGCGCAAAATGGGCGCTGATATTACCATTAAAAAAGGATATATTGAGGCAAGCGCCCCTAAGGGGCTAATCGGCACGGATATTAATTTGCCCCTGCCGTCGGTGACCGGAACGGAAAATCTCATGATGGCCGCGGTTTTAGCAAAAGGCACCACACGCCTCATCAATGCGGCGACGGAACCAGAAATCGGTGACATGGCGGATTGCCTCAACAACATGGGCGCACGCATTACCGGAATTGGCACCTCGACACTCACCATTGAGGGCGTTGCCAAACTTTCCGGCACGGATCACTGTATCATCGCTGATCGTATTGAGGCCGGTACCTACGCGATTGCGGCGGCCATTACCGGCGGTGAAATAGAACTCATCGGCGGGAATCTTGATACGTTGCCCGTATTCTGGCAAGCCCTTGAGCAAGCCGGTGTGACCCTGGAACCAACAGCCAAAGGATTCAAAGCAAGCGCCGAAAAAGGCAAAATTCGTGGCGTTGATGCGGTAACTGAGTACTACCCAGGTTTTGCAACGGATTTACAAGCCCAATTTATGGCGCTGATGACCCTTGCTGAGGGGGTTTCTGTGATTAAAGAAACAATCTGGGAAAACCGATTCATGCACGTGCCCGAACTCGCACGTATGGGGGCAAACATCAAAACTGAGGGCAACAATGCCATCGTACGTGGCGTCAAGGCACTCACCGGTGCCGAAGTCATGGCCACAGATTTGCGCGCATCGGTGAGTCTTATTCTCGCCGCACTCGCAACGGACGGTGAAACAACGATCAACCGCGTGTATCACCTCGATCGCGGGTATGAAGATATTGAGAAAAAACTCTCTGCGTGTGGGGCTGATATCCGCCGGGTTTCTGACAAATCTAACACAACATTAGACGAGTAACATCTCACATGCGCATCCTGAATGTGATGTTTAACAAGGGCGTCGGTGGTGTTGAATACGTTTTTTTGCGCACAACGAAGCTTTTTCAATCCTGGGGATGGGATGTGCGTACATGCACCCATTCCCGGGCACAGATTAATGGCTCGCTTGACGGTTTGGTAGATATCCATCATCAGTTAAAACTGGCGCCTCATCGGTTAAATACCCTCTACGCCCGATGGAAACTGCGCCGATTCGTGAAAAAGAACGGAATTGATCTCGTTCTGATTCATAACGGCAAACATGCCCAGTTTATTTACAATTCCCTTCACCCCTGGCGACACACCAATAAACAACACCTGAAGCAACACCTGGAGCAACACCTGTCACTGGTTGGTTATTGCCACGGGACTGATCCACGTAATTTGAGCAATACGGATCATGTGATTACCCTCACACCCAAAATGCACCAGCAATTTCAGGACGCGGGGGTATTACCCACACATCTGTCACTTATTCCGCATGCGCTCGACTCCAGTATGCGCCCACTCACCACGAAACGCTCGTATCAACCGAAGGGATTCCTGCGCGTGGGATATCTCGGGCGTGTAGAGCCCGCAAAAGGCATCGAAACACTTTTGCAAGCAATGGCAGGACTCTCACACGAACATGCAGGCGTTTCCCTACAAATTGGGGGATCAGGCACCGATCGCTATCTCAAAAAATGTCACACATTGGCCAAAGAGCACGGTATTTCAGAGCACGTTTCCTGGGCAGGATGGATTCGTGATAAAGCATCCTTTTTTGCGAATCTGGATGTCCTTGTTGTGCCTTCCTTCTCTGAGAGTTTTGGGCTGATTATTCTCGAGGCTTTTGCTCATCGTGTCCCCGTCGTGGCAACCGATACCGATGGCCCTCGTGCGATAATTACCAGTGGTAATGATGGGGTGATTTTTCCACGAGGCAACAGTGATGCACTTGCAAATCAACTCCGGAAATTCATGGAAGATCCCGCGCTATGTGCGAAATTGGCAGATCAGGCACACAAAACACTCGTGACAACATACAGTGCACGTGCCTACGAAAGCGCACTTTGCCATGCACTTGAACGAATTTCCACAACCTGTAAAACATAGGTATAGACGCACGATAATTAATGTTTTACTATAATATATATATTAATATTATAGATAGTTACTATTAACAATGAGCATTGTCACACCTTGGGGTGAAGCCCCAGCCAAAACAGACCCCCGCACAAACATTAGTCACCAGTTTTGGCATTTACAAATGCTCTGGCGGCGCCATGTGGAAACGCTTCTTGAGCAGAACGACATCACATTTATCCAATATCAGATGCTTGCTGGCGTTGATTATTTAGAGACCCAAGATGCCACCGTTAACCAAGTTACGTTGTCTGCATTTTTAGGTTCCGCACCCGCCATGACATCCCAAGTTCTCAAGATTCTTACAAACATTAAGAAATTCATTGCACGTCGCACACCTAAGGGCGATACACGCTCGAAATACCTAAAGTTAACACCTCTCGGCGAGGTTAAGTTGCGCAAAGCCGAGCAAATCATTATGCAAGTCAATAACAATGTTTTTGGATCGTTAGAGGCCGCCCAACAAGATTTTCAACAATGCATCATGTTTCTAACGAAAACTATCGAGACTTACGCACGTAAATCCGCTTAGCAATCAACACACCAAGCAATGACATAAGCGCCCCAAGAAGTACGTCACTCAAGTAATGCCCGCCTTCGCTGACCCGGACAACACACATAAGTGCTGCGTACACAAAACCAATACGCATCCACAGAGCCTCACGCGTGCGATCGAGAAAAACCCCCACGGCGATTACGAACATGGCCAACGCCACGTGACCGCTCACAAATGAGCCATACTGTTTACTTAGCCCCGTGATAACGTATGCCGGATAGAATGGGTATTCTCCCCCAAAAAAGACGGTTTGACTTGGGCGCGGGCGCCCCCAATG
>CAYGTJ010000045.1:0-7315 GCA_964352755.1 uncultured Alphaproteobacteria bacterium | reverse complement strand
CTTAGCACAGGAAAAACACCTCCCGCAAAAACACCTCAAAAAACAAAAAAAGCAGCAACACCACCGGTGAAAAATTAACATCTCGTGAGCTCGCTTGATTTATCATATCTGCCGTCTTTGCAACAAACGTTGCAGTTAACTGATTTTCGCGCCAAAAAATCACTGGGGCAAAACTTTCTGTTAGACATAAACATCACCCGCCGTATTGCCCGACAGGTGAAAAACTTAGATGCAGGAACCATCATTGAGATTGGCTCGGGCCCAGGAGGTCTGACCCGTGGATTGTTTGCTGAGGGCGCCAAAAATGTTGTGTGTATTGATCCTGATATGCGATCAATAGCAGCCCTTGATTATATTCGACCAGGATTGCGCAACGGGGCGCAACTGACGTTTATGCATGCCGATGTATTAACGTGTGATCTAACACAACTCGGAACGGCACCGCGACAAATCGTGGCCAATATCCCTTATAATATTACGAGCCCCATCCTGATTCAGTTACTAAGAAATATTGATTCATTTACAAACATTACAATCATGATTCAAAAAGAGGTCGCCGAACGTCTTGGGGCTGTGCCTCGTACAAAAAATTATGGGCGATTGAGCGTGATTACCCAGTGGTGCTGTGAGGTGAATCCTCTTTTTAACGTGCCCGCATCAGCGTTTACACCGGCACCAAAAGTTGATTCCACTGTGATTCAACTAACGCCTCGTAAAACACGCGCTGACACAACATTTGCACGGCTTGAAAAACTGACGCACTATTTATTTCAACAGCGGCGCAAGATGCTTCGCGGGACGTTGAAAAATTTCAATGCGGCCACCTGGGACGCGTGTGTGGCGCTTGATATACTCCCAACCCAACGACCAGAAGAACTCGACATAAACAAGATGTGCGCGTTGGCAAATTTTTTAGATAATTAACTGTGTTTTTCTGCTTCTTTGATTGAAAGTATGCTGTATTTGTGAAATAAAAGGTATAGTAATTTAAATTTTGGATGGTTGATAAATGGAAAAGCGAAAAGCGCTCGACGCCGCGATAACGCAAATTGAGCGAATGTTTGGTAAGGGCTCAGTGATGCGCCTGGGTCAAAAAGAGAACCTTGAAATTGCGGCCATTCCTACGGGATCTCTAGGACTAGACATTGCCCTTGGGGTTGGTGGTTTACCACAAGGTCGTATCATTGAGATTTATGGCCCAGAAAGCTCAGGTAAAACAACGCTTACACTTCATGTGATTGCCGCTGCGCAAAAACAAGGCTTTAACTGTGCCTTTGTGGATGCTGAGCATGCACTTGATCCGATTTACGCGTCACGTCTGGGTGTAAACCTTGATGAGCTTGTGATTTCTCAACCCGATTTTGGTGAGCAAGCCCTGGAAATTACAGACACACTGGTTCGTTCGGGTGGTGTAAACTTAGTTGTTGTGGATTCTGTGGCGGCTCTTGTTCCTAAGGCGGAACTCGAGGGTGATATGGGTGATGCGCATATGGGTCTACAGGCGCGGTTGATGTCTCAGGCACTGCGTAAGCTTACAGCTTCTGTTTCTCGTGGCAATTGCATGGTGATTTTCATCAACCAAATCCGTCAAAAAATTGGCGTGATGTTTGGAAACCCAGAAACAACGACTGGGGGTAATGCCCTGAAGTTTTACGCATCGGTTCGTCTTGATATTCGTCGCATTGGCGCCATTAAAGATAAAGATGAAGTTGTCGGGAACCAGACGCGCGTTAAGGTTGTGAAAAACAAGGTTGCGCCCCCCTTTAAGGTTGTTGAATTCGACATCATGTACGGCCGCGGCATTTCCCAATCCGGTGAAATTTTGGATTTGGGTGTGAAAGCTGACATCGTTGAAAAAGCGGGATCTTGGTATTCTTATAAGACCGAACGTATTGGTCAAGGACGCGAGAACGCGAAAAAATTCCTTGAAGAAAACCCCGCCAAAATGCAAGAGATCGAGCAAGTACTTCGTCATAATGCGACTCAGCTTGCTGAATCCATGATGACAGGACATGCTAAACCCGAGGAAAAAGAGGTGCCGGAATCATCAGCAGCCTAATTTATCGCAAACGATTACCTGTTGTGAGTCGCGAAAAGCACCTTGCGTTGATTTGTGCTTAGGGAACCTGAAAATCGATAGAAACCCACGCTAGGTGTGATGCTATTCGTAGTGCAAAAATCAGCACTAAATGTATGAATATCAGGTGAGTGTGTTCTGTTTTTTCGCGATTGTTTGTGCAAACGATAGGCAGCGCTGGCTATCTTTTTCGACGGCATCCCAATATAACTGAACCAGTTTGTTACGGTCGGTGATGCCTGTTTTTTCACGGATATTACTCAAGTGAAACTCAACAGTTTTGAGTGAAATATCCATTTTATTGCTGATTCCCTTGTGGGTATAGCCCTTAGACAAAATCCGCAGGCATTGATGTTCGCGTTGGGTAAGTGACACATCTGGCAGGAAGCTAAGATACCCGAACCGTGCACGCTCGGGGATCAAGCCAATATCGAACCCCATTTGTGTATACTGGCCGGTATGTTGTTTGGCTTCTTTTATCAGATCAGCATAATCTTTATTAAAGTGCTTGATGAACTTTTTTAGTTCCGTCATCTGATTAATGTACATCTGTATAATTTCCGTATTCGCGATACCCGTAGCGAACGTCCAACACTCGTAATAGTTTTGTTCATAACGAAGAATTGAAATTCCGTTTCCAAACCCGTGATTCGTGGCAGCATCCATCAGGATATCGGAACGATCCCGTGGCCAAATGTAATGGGTATAGTTATGATCGATCATATCCAAAGCCATAGGAGGGGATTTGTGAATATTTTCAACGTAAAATTTCATATAGTCCGCATTATCACCAAGATGAATATACTTTCCGTCCGCATAGAGACGAAAGTAGTAAAAACTCGTAATGCCTAGTGACGCCAAAAGTGCAGTCGCGCCCTTCATTACGTCAACCTTTCGAAGAACAAAATTACGTTTGTCATCGAGTGATACAAACGTTGGCTTTGTTTGATCAAGCATTGTTTTTATCCATGATGTGAACAAAATATAATCAGGAATCACATATATGCCAATACGTCATTATACTCGGGTTTATCCCGGTATCTTTGATAACCCTTGTGTGGCGGGAGTTACACGTGATTCAAAAAATATAAAAAATTTTAGCTATCTCACATCGCAACAAAAAAACAGGTGTTATATGAGCGAAACGATACACACTCATGCTTCTTGAGCATGCATGTTGTGTTTTTTACACAACATGCATGTACATTTAAGTCACATACATGTTTCACTTACTCATTCTTAGTATGTTTTTTTTTCACATACCTTCTTTACTCAGGAGAAAGTTTTTCGTGACAAAATGGTGAAAAGTTCTTGGCTCACAATAATACCGATGAAAAATTCACTTGTTTCTTTTTTAACACTTCCCAATATATGCCGGTTTTTCCTCATCGGAATCGCTAACCCCTGGGTATATTTTGTTTTAATCGTGTCAGTATTTTTTATGACAAAGCTTGGTTTTCCCGCGCATATTACACACAGTGTCAACATATGTTTCATGATTGCGACCAATCTAATTTATTGTGTTGTAATGATTTTTTATATCGCACCTCGAAAACGAAAAGATGGGCAACCTCCAGCTAATGGGCTGCGTATTTTATTAAGATCTTCGCTGGAATTTTTGATTATTATAGGCTTTATAACGCTTTTAGCCTTTATTGTTCCTATATTTCTTTTGGTTTTTCTAAGTACTCAATCGTGGGGTAGTGATATATTTCTGATAGCAGCCGTGGGCAAAGTACTTGCACTGCTTGATCCTATTATACTCCACGGGAGCATCAGTGATTTTTTGGGAGCACTGATTTTCGTAACCGTTTTGATTCTTTTTCCCCTTGCAGCGGGCATGTATTCCTCATTTACGCATGCCGTCACCCGCGAGGAATAGCAAATTCTTCGCACGCCCTTACATGCCTGTGGGAAAACTGCCACTTGACTATCTCTTAGACCCAGATAACATGCCTATGTGTCAAACTAATGGAGTTAACGATGCGTAATTTAGCTACAAAAGTACTTTCAACACTATGTATATGCACGATTGCCAATGCAGGCAAAGACCTCAGTACCTATGAAACGGAGGGTTACACCAATATTATTCAAACAGCGGCTTATGCTTCAAGCGCCGCGTACAAGGGCCGAAGTGAATCACTTGATTGGTTAGCTTCTCATTCATGGTGCCCTACCACGGAAATAACAAAGACAGTTGAACGTACATATGTTGATGACGATGGAGTAGTCACACGAACAACAAAAGAAAAAGAAATAGAGGTTGGGTATTTCAAACTTGAGAATGGCCCTGTAAAAATATGGTCTTTTCGAGGGTCAAACCTTAGTGATCTTCCCAGAGGCTCTAGAAGCGAACTCGCACCCGTATCTGGCCTGAATGCAGATATTGATGGATTTATGCATCGCGGGCGCACACGGGTCGATGATGCCGCATTTCATAGGGGATATGGAAAAGCGTTTAATAAATTTGCTCGTGAGGTAACAATTGGTATACGGGATTCTGATGCGGGGGATATGCATATTTTTGTGGGGCATAGCATGGGTGGTGCCTTTGCCCAAATAGCGGCACTCCAAGCCGGTGCTGTACAAACGGCAGAACAGAGTCGCTATGAAAACCTATCCGCAATTACGTTTGGCAGTGCGCGTCCATTTAATGCAGGTGCAGCGCGGAAATTTGACGCTTTGTTACCTGGTACGTGCTACGCCCGGGTCGAAGATCGTTGTGATCCAGTACCGCAATTGTGGAGTGATACTCACGTGAGTGGTACGGGTGTGGGCTTCATGGTTGATGGCTATCCTGAATCAACAACCCCAGGTGAATTTGTAGATGCAGCAGTAGAGGGAAATTTTGGCAGTTTTCATCCAGAGGATGCCGCTGCTGGCGTATTTTATGGTGGTGGTGCAGTCGGTGAAATCACTACGAAAGCCCACAGTATTGATGGGAATTATATTCCTCAATCTGCGGGTCTTGGTTTTTCGGGTGGGGGATCAGCCGGTGGTGCCGCCGCGGCAAGTGCTTCATCTGCCGGCCATTAATTAAGTCTCAATATTAATAAATTAGGTAGCGTGTAAATTTTTGCACGCTATCTTTTTATAATTAATTCTTAATATTTCGGTGGTAGAATGAGGTATTGGCCTTGGCTCACAATAATACCGATGAAAAATGAACACATATTATTAACAACACTTTGCAACGTGTGGCGGTTTTTCCTCATCGGAATCGCTAACCCCTGGGTATATTTCGTTCTAATCGTGTATGCACATTATTATACAACATTTCCCTACATCCCATATAAAGTTGGAGCAGTTCTGAGTGCCGCAGGATTCAACGCCCTGTATATTGGGTTAATGTTGCGTTTGGCATGCTACATTTCTCACCCCCAGAAGATCAACCTACAAGACCGGTTTATAGCCCTTTGTGAGGCCACATATCCAGTTAGAGCTTTTATGTCAGTAATGTTGCTCATGTGCGTCGTTCTGATTGGGATGGGGCTAATTTTGTTCAGAGAATTTTTTGGTTCTTTCTCTTTAATAGATTTTATCAGAGGACTGTTTGGGCTCTCGCAAACGCTTGCATATTCTACCATCTGCACCATCATGGAAGCAATGATCATAAAAAAAATGATCGTATTTGGCCTCATTATTTTACCATATGGTAGCTATTTTATTTACGTGTTCTATCGTGAGAAAATTATTGATCTTCTGAACAAGGGGTTACACAAATGAAACAAAAAATGCATCTACTCATAACACTTCCCAATATATGGCGGTTTTTCCTCATCGGAATCGCTAACCCCTGGGTATATGTGAGTGCAATCATTACTGCATTCGCAATGAAGGGGGATTATTACGTATTAGCAATCGTCGGTGTTTGTATAAATGCTTTGTTTTGTGCGGGGGTTATTGTATTTGCAACACCAAAGAAAAAAACACACGCAAAACACATCCCCACGGCAGATTTATTTCACGCTCTTTATGACGCCACAGCCTTTACACGTGATCTTGTTTTCCGGTTATTCCTTGGCATCATGGTTGGCCTTCCCCTGCTGATTGGCCTTTTTATAATACTTACATCAGCAAATCCGGTCTATTTTGTCATGTTCATGCTTATCGCCATAGGTGAAATGATCAATGATTCCACCTTAAGTTTATTAATCTCGCTGGTTCTATACATTGCCTTTGTCTTGCCCCTGATAACGATGCAAATCATTGGCGCCTATCGTGAGAAATGCCGGGCGTTGATTAATCATATGCCGACATAATCAGCCATTTTTTGATTCCACAGCACCGGGCTCAACCCCTAAGGCCACTGGTTCTAAACCTTCTTGCGCGCTTTCACGTGGTCGTGGTGTGCTTACTGATTGTGTGGTTTGGGGTTTTTCTGAAGACGTGTGATGGTGATTGGTGTCACGAATGCGGACATAGGACACAACTTTTTTCACACCGTTTGATTGGCGGATCAACTCAATCACCCGATCAAGTTCTTGTTGATGGCGTGCCACGCCCATTACATACACGATGCCCTCGAACGTTTTGACCGTATAGTTAATGGATTGCACCTGAGAATTAGTGAGCATTGATGAACTTATTTTCGACGTAATCCACGAATCACCAACGTACCCACTTGTTTTAGGGGGCGCCACACCAACGGCAATGCGATCAAGAACTTCACTCACGCCGCTAACGTTTTGGGTGAGGCGGATCGCCTCTTTCTGCATGTCTTGGGTTTCAACACGCCCAACGAGGAGCACGCGGCCTTCGCGAACGACTGTGCTTACCCGGCTGAGGAGTTTGGGGGCAGCATTTGCCCACTTACTGTTTACACCCGAACGAATGGCACTATCTGAAATTGCACCCGACACGCCGCGCTCTTCGATCACGGTGGTGGTAATGAGGGCACCCGCCGCACCAATAGCCACAGGGATACATCCCGTTAATGACAACGCACACACCGTACAGAAGAGAAGACGTAAAACTGACATCATAAAAACACCTTTATTTTCTCCAGTTATGCCGCATTTTTATCCATTTGGGAAGTGTTGTGAATATGCGTCCACGCCCCCCATCCCCAGATGATAAATTCATCAAAGCGGTAGGAGTATCGCCCGAGGAGATAGTTTTGCGCCCGAAAGTATTCACCTGAATGGGCAATACGTGTGCGCTGACGATCGGTGAGAGCAATATGTGCGTCGAGATACGCCCGGCGATACTTTACCTCAATAAACACAAGTTCATTTC
>CAYGTJ010000044.1:4196-7445 GCA_964352755.1 uncultured Alphaproteobacteria bacterium | reverse complement strand
GAATGCACGTGGCCAACACCGTTTTCGGCAAGCTGCCAACGAACAAACCCCTCGAGATTGAAAAAGTATTTACCATTCAGGCGGAGAAAGTACCCTTGCGCCACTGAATATTTATCCGTGAAGGTCTTCATAACATCTGCACCAAATTCAAAATTTTGCTGCTGAAGGCACGGGCCAATGCCAGCCACAAACGTTGACGCCGGGCTTAGGCGTTTCATTTCCTGCATTACGGCCGGGACGATTCCCGCAAAAACCCCGCGCCACCCTGCATGAATTGCCGCAACGATGGTGCCTTTGGTGTCAGCGATCAGAATGGGGACACAATCAGCCGTGATCACACCGATAGCAACCCCAGGAACTGTTGAAATAAAGGCATCTCCCTCACCCATATTTGTGGGCAGTGCACCGCTGCGATTCCCACCCGCGTGGGCATCGAGTGGCTCTGTCAGGGTTATAACCTTCGCCCCGTGTTTTTGGCTTAAAAGCACCAAGCCATCCATTTCACCCTGAAAGGAAATTAACAGGCGGTTATTATTTTCAATCAGGTTTTCGTTTGATTCTTGTGCCCTTCGTACAAAATTCGCACTGGTGAGTTCCGCCGTACTCACACCGCCTTCTCGGGTAAAAAAGCCGTGTACAATCGGTGAAATAGCATCAAGGTTTGCAAAGTGAATAAATGGCAACATAAACGCAGACCTTATATTTTGAGTTGGACCACATAAAAAAGATTTCCCATATCATCTATGAGGCGGTTATAGCCAGTCGTCAACTCTTGTTGGTTTTCTTTGTTCGCATCGATGAGTTTGTTAAGGCGAATATCAATCCCATGATTTTTGAGAAATTGCCGCTGTGAACACACGTCAGCCGTCATTTTTAGCCGGCGCGCCATCGCCGAAAACGCGTGAAAATTTACATGACTCGATAAATCTGTGCGTCCTGGCTCATGAAAAATATCTTTTGTTTCATGAGTTTGCACACCTTGAAGGGTGGCTTGCAAATCCGCGTCCTTTTGTCCGAAGGTAAATCCATAATCGATAAAGGCATATCGCCCGGAGTGAACATTGACGTGTTCGCGTGGCAAGGGCGCAAAACACCCAAGAACACGTGCATAATCAGGACAGGTTTCAATCACACAGCCGTCACGCAACGCCTCCGAATGCACCCAATACCCCAGGAACTGTTGAAATAAAGGCATCTCCCTCACCCATATTTGTGGGCAGTGCACCGCTGCGATTCCCACCCGCGTGGGCATCGAGTGGCTCTGTCAGGGTTATAACCTTCGCCCCGTGTTTTTGGCTTAAAAGCACCAAGCCATCCATTTCACCCTGAAAGGAAATTAACAGGCGGTTATTATTTTCAATCAGGTTTTCGTTTGATTCTTGTGCCCTTCGTACAAAATTCGCACTGGTGAGTTCCGCCGTACTCACACCGCCTTCTCGGGTAAAAAAGCCGTGTACAATCGGTGAAATAGCATCAAGGTTTGCAAAGTGAATAAATGGCAACATAAACGCAGACCTTATATTTTGAGTTGGACCACATAAAAAAGATTTCCCATATCATCTATGAGGCGGTTATAGCCAGTCGTCAACTCTTGTTGGTTTTCTTTGTTCGCATCGATGAGTTTGTTAAGGCGAATATCAATCCCATGATTTTTGAGAAATTGCCGCTGTGAACACACGTCAGCCGTCATTTTTAGCCGGCGCGCCATCGCCGAAAACGCGTGAAAATTTACATGACTCGATAAATCTGTGCGTCCTGGCTCATGAAAAATATCTTTTGTTTCATGAGTTTGCACACCTTGAAGGGTGGCTTGCAAATCCGCGTCCTTTTGTCCGAAGGTAAATCCATAATCGATAAAGGCATATCGCCCGGAGTGAACATTGACGTGTTCGCGTGGCAAGGGCGCAAAACACCCAAGAACACGTGCATAATCAGGACAGGTTTCAATCACACAGCCGTCACGCAACGCCTCCGAATGCACCCAATACCCAGGAATATCTTCAGGAACTGTATGTGTTTGCAATGAAAACGCACCGTTTGGGTTTTGCGCGCACGGCGGGTGGCTATGCACGTACTGCGGATAAAAAGCACCGTCATTATAGTGATATGATTGCGTTGGTAAAACATCGAGAAACTCATTAGCAACCACCACGTGCGGGGCATTCACAGACAGATCATCAATCCCCTCGACCCAGGTCACACACACATCAACAGACGCCTTAATTGATGTCTTGATAGATTTCATGGCACGTTTTTGATGATCGCGCAGATGTGGATTGCATTCAACCAACGTAACCGTAAGCCCAGCCGTGCATGCGGGAACGTGTGCCAGCACATGCATGATGTCTTTCATAAGTGTTCCCTTGCCTGCCCCCAACTCAATAAGCTGCCATACGGGGGGACTGCCAAGATCGATCCACTGCTGCAGCACCCAAAAACCAAGTGCCTGACCAAACAACGGGGAAATCTCAGGGGCTGTAATAAAATCATTACCGATTGGTTTTTGCACACGGTAGTACCCAAACTCAGGATGATTCATGCAAAGATCGACGTAATCACGCACACGCATAGCCCCGTTGGTTGCGATGTGGTTGTGAATATACGCCGCAAGTGGTGTCACTTAATCGCTCGCGGGGTCACCCTTTGAATCAGTGGGGGATACAGGGTGTATCTCGTTCTGATCATCAGGATGTTGAGGGAAACCCGATGCTGTGGGAGGCGTGTTTTTGGGACGTGCCATCACCAAAAAAATCCCCGCAACAATCAACGGCAGTGATAAGAATTGCCCAAACGTTAGCCCCAAAAAATACCCGTCAGGCACGCGAAAAACCTCACACATGGCACGTAAAATCGCATACGCAATAAGGTAGATACCAAAAACTTTCCCCCGATATCGGTAGGAGTTTTCATAATACGCATTTGCAATCCACACAATTGCACCCAACACCACCCCTTCGAGTACAGCCTCATAAAGCTGACTTGGGTGGCGAACAAGGGCATCAACACGGGGGAAAACAACCCCCCAATTTGCATTCGTCGGATGCCCCACGTGTTCACTGTTAATAAAGTTCGCAATTCGCCCGAGAAAAATACCAATGGGTGTGTACAGCGCCAAAACATCACCGGTCACCCGGGCAGAAATGCCGGTTCGACGCCCCCCATAAATGGCCGCAAGCGCCACACCAAGCACGGCCCCGTGAAAAGCCATGGCGCCATTCCAGATCTCAAAAACACGCCACGGCGTCGATA
>CAYGTJ010000044.1:0-4186 GCA_964352755.1 uncultured Alphaproteobacteria bacterium | reverse complement strand
GTCCATAACATCTCAATGTCATAAAAAATCACATATCCCAAACGCCCGCCAAGCAAAAGCCCAACAACCAAATATGACGCCAAATCATCAATGAGATGCGGTGTCGCATGTTTATAAATAAGAGAAAGTCGCTGACGCATACCCCACCATACGCAAAGCATTCCGACAACGTAACTGAGCCCGTACCAGCGAACATCAACAAAACCAAGGGAAATTGCGACCGGGGAAATGTTGTGTATATATATGGCCATGAATTATTTTATCTACGATACTGTGGATAACTTTGTGGAAAAGAATACACCATCAGACTGATGGAAATAATAGATACCAAGACTCACATCGCTGGTCAATGAGAATTTTTCTTTTTTTAAAGATACACTAAAAGATACACTATGAGGCAAAAAAATTTGCTGAAAAATACCTGAATAACTACGATTGTTGAACGAAAAGTGCTGCGCTAACCTGGTAAGGACATTAGTTATCGCGCCCATGAAACGAACACACGCATACTACGTACTCACCGCGTTTTTCCTTGGATATTCGCCTCTGTCCGCATCATGGGCGGATGCGTGGACACCCGATTGGGGAGAAATGTGGAATTCCGTGCAGCGCGTTTCGCAAACACCGGAAAGCCCAGCAACAGGAACTGTGCCTCCAGTAACGCCGGCTCTGCGATCCATGCTTCCCTTTACTCCTGCCGCAGATTGGACGCTGGAAGAAGGGCAAAAGACAAATAGTACTGCTGCTGATTTATGTTCAACCCATCTTTGTCCAACAGAAACATCAACATGGGCACAGCTTGAGGAACTCTCGCTTAATGATCTTATTAGCACCCTCGTGGTGACTACGAACGCAACAGTTACTGCTAACCCGGCCTACGTTCGTGAATTGATTAATTGCATGATTATTCGCAGCAACTTTCACAGGATGACGTTCCGAACACTTTATCCAGAAATACGTGTCATAGGCAGAACAACAGCGCATGAGATCGGCGAATGAAATTTATATTTCTCTGTTTACTCATGGTATCCCCGCCCCTTAACGCATCTGAGGCTTCTGCACCCGAAGAAGATTTTGTTGTAAGATTGCCCGGATGTGGACTTCCCCGCTTAGACGGAGAAACAGATAGCAACTACAGCGGTCGCCAACTGGAATTCATGATCCGCGGATTTCAAAGAGGCTACAACGCTAGTGATCTATTAGGGTTTCTCAATGGACTACCACCCACACAGGACGTTTCCTCCCTACTCTCGCCCCTGGAGGACGGCAGTCTGGAAGATGGAGACTATATTTACGGAAATCCTTCCTAGAAATCACCCACCGAGGCATTTAATCCTGTGCATTTTTTTTGAAAAAGCCTTTGATTTTTTGAAAAAACCTGTCTATGTTCAGGTCTGTCGGGCGGTTAGCTCAGCGGGAGAGCGTCTCGTTTACACCGAGAGGGTCGGGGGTTCGAATCCCTCACCGCCCACCATTTTTTTATCCGACACACTGTAATAGCGCATGAATGTGCCTACCACATGCAAGATTTGCCAGGCAAGATACGACAAGATATCTCTCGCGTTCGTGAATACCCACATGTGACTGGCGCAGGTTACCAAATTAGGCGATGTCGCGATCATCCACTCCCGGTTGGCCAGGAATGCACCCCCCGTTTTGTGCAAGAAGCGCATCAAGTCGGTCAAACTCATGGGATGCAAGGTCTATTTTTAACACAAACTCCCCGTTGTTTTCGCTAAATTCTGTTACGCGATAATACTTATACAAAAGTGACACGAGTGTTGCGTTGCCAGGATCACACTGCACACGGATACTCAAACGATCCGCATGCAAACAGGAATCGATTGCGTGGAGAAGAGCGCCCACCCCCTCACCCGTGTGCGCGGAAAGTGTTACTTGTTTGGCTGTATCCGCAAACGTTCGGCGGTTTTCAGGCACCACGAGATCAACCTTGTTCAGTGCCTCAATCCGACGATTCGAGGGAGCTTGAATATCGAGCATATCCATTACCTGTTCAACTTCACGGGCTTGGGCATCCGTATCAGGGTGAGATATATCACGCACATGCACCACCACGTCGGCGTGATTGACTTCTTCCAGGGTTGCGTGAAAAGCATGAACAAGATCATGGGGCAGGTCTGAAATAAACCCCACCGTATCTGAAAGAATACACTTTGCACCCGAGGGCAACCGAACCATACGCATGGCCGGATCAAGTGTTGCAAAAAGCATATCTTTTTCAAGGACGTTGGCATGCGTCAACGTATTAAAGAGTGTTGATTTGCCCGCATTGGTGTAACCAACAAGTGCGATCACAGGAATATTGCTCTTTTTCCGGGATTTACGATGAAGTTGGCGGGTTTGCATGACCTTTTCCAGGTCTTTTTTGATCCGCTGAATACGTTGGCGAATCATGCGCTTATCCATTTCCAGCTGTGTTTCACCCGGCCCACTGGTTGCTCCTAAACCACCACGTTGGCGCTCGAGATGTGTCCACGTACGCACCAATCGCGTCATTTGGTGATTCAATGACGCAAGCTCAACCTGCAACCGACCCTCCGCTGATCGGGCACGATCACCGAAAATCTCAAGGATTAATCCGGTTCGATCGAGCACCTTGCAGTTAAGTTTTTTCTCAAGGTTTCTCTGCTGTACAGGGGTAATATTTGCATTAACAATACATACATTAACTTTCTCAGAAGTGAGCAGATCTTTCAGTGTTTCAATCACGCCTGAGCCAAAAAGTGTCGCAGGCTTGGGAGGGTCAACCTTTTGCACAAAGCTATGACAGATTTCAAGGTCAATGGCCGTTGCTAATCCCTCGGCTTCGCCAAGCTGCGCACTATTCGTGCGGGAGGATGATTTTTCATAAGGGGTCGGGTGTGGTTTATAAAGTACAGGATGTACGATAATACATTTCTGTTTAATTTTTGTTTGCTCGTTTACAGCCACGTACGATTTATTCAAAAACACGCCTACATTCATATTTGCACATAATTATAAACTGATCCTTAACAAATCAAGAAGAGAAATCGCATACTGGATGTTTTTTTTGCTCACGGGCGCGAAACAACAATCCACCAAAACCCTCTAATCACTTGAGGATTTTGATGCATTATTATAAAGAGTTTATTTAAACTCTTTGAGCTGGATCGGTTCAATGGGAAGGATTGTCGATACTGCATGCTTAAATATAAGCTGTGAATGTTCTTCACGGCGCAGTAAAATCGTAAAATTATCGAACCAGGTGATAATCCCCTGAAGCTTAACACCGTTTACGAGAAAGACAGTCACGGGTGCCTTTTTCTTACGGAGTTCATTCATAAATATGTCTTGTAAATCTTGCGTGCTTTTGGTCATGATGCTCCTCATTTTGTTATGGCTTATAGTCGAAGTCTGACCTTGAATAAAAGAAAAAATCACGGTATTCTCCGATTTAGATAAAATTTTAGCTAATTTTCGTCGATTTGGCAACACCTCTATTGCCCAAAAGTCAGTTTTGTTTTTGTTATACCTGATTTCACTCTAATAGCGTTTGATTAAAAAACATTTAAAAGGTTCCGAAAAATCCTATGACACATACTGTTTCACTCATTCACGGTGATGGAATTGGCGTTGAAGTTGTTTCCGCTACACGCAAAATTATTGACAAATCTGGTGTCAATATTTCGTGGGAAGAATGTACCGCCGGGGCAGTCGCTTTTAAAAATGGTATTGCCACCGGCATTCCCAATGAAACCCTTGATTCAATCACACGCAATAAGGTTGTGCTCAAGGGCCCCTTAGAGACACCCATTGGTTATGGCGAAAAAAGTGCGAATGTTACCTTGCGCAAATGCTTTGAAACCTTTGCAAACACACGTCCCGTGAAAAACTTCCCCAATGTAGTGACCCCCTACTCGCAAACACCCATCGATTTTGTGCTGGTGCGCGAAAATGTTGAGGATCTTTACGCAGGCATTGAATACATACCAGCAAGCAACATCGCCGAAGGTCTCAAGCTGATTACCCACGATGGGTGTGAAAAAATTGCACGTTTTGCCTTTGAGCTTGCTCTTGCTGAGGGACGATCAACGGTGCATTGCGCAACGAAAGCGAATATTCTAAAACTCACTGAGGGCATGATGAAGCGTGTTTTTGAGGACGTGGCCACCGATTACCCACAGATTGAAGCACATCATATTAT
>CAYGTJ010000043.1:667-7484 GCA_964352755.1 uncultured Alphaproteobacteria bacterium | reverse complement strand
ATATCCCACGTCATGTCACCGCCAGTGCTAAGATTATTCAAGTGTTCTCCGAGGCGCTTGGCTAGATCTCGAGTCGCATGATTGTCGGCAGCGAGGTGTAATTTCCCAGGCGTTGCGGAAAGGCAGCGCACATGATGCACGAGATGTGAATGTATCAAGGGCTCCCGCGCATTGGAAACGGCGGTGCAAATCGTTGCAAAAAGGATATCACCTTCACCGGTAAAAAGCCCTGAAGTAGGAGCGTTAGCTGGTGGAGTTGGTAATGCAGTGTCACGAGCTGGCGCAGGCGGGGGTGCGGGCGTGTCTTTTTGCACATGTTGCGTGGGTGTAACTTCGCTAGCCTGAGCCTGAGCCTGAGCTTGAGGAGCTATGAGCACATCGCTAGTACCCTCGGATGCATTTTCATGTGCATCGTTATGTAAGAGCATTTCGCGCGGTGTGGGGAGATCGGCAACAAAGCATAAGCGAATCAGTCCCATTCGCGCAGCGGCATGCGGAAGCACCGCCCGGGAAATATCGTCATAGCTCATGCGCAAAATATCCCAAAACCGGTTAAGCCCATCTACGGTCACTCCTGGCAGCATGTTGATCACACGTTCTTGAAGTTTCTTTTCCGCTACCCAGTAGGTTACATACTTCTCACCCGCGGCCTTTGCCGAGGTCAAAATGTGCGTGAATTCCATAAGTTGGCGAAAAAGATTAAGGAGGTTAACCCCCTTTTGATAGTGGGTATCTAGTTTTTCAAGTGCCGGTGCAATCTCGCCCTTGATGAGGTGAAAGCAAAGATCCGCAATATGCTGATGACTTGAAATACCCAACATGTGTTGAACATCAGCTGCTGAAAACGAATTATTTGTTGTGTTGGCAATCTGATCAAGAATCGATAAGCCATCGCGCGCTGATCCTTCGGCGGCTTGAGCAATGGTTTCGAGCGCGAGGTCATCGGTTGTAATGTTCTCTCTTGCGCAAACATCCGTGAAAAGTGCCACGAGATCTGCTTCGTTAAAGCGTTGTAGATCAAAACGCATGCATCGCGACAGAACTGTTGCGGGTACTTTATTAAGTTCTGTCGTGGCAAAGATAAATTTGACGTGTTCGGGTGGTTCTTCCAACGTTTTTAAGAGAGCGTTAAATGCACTCTTAGACAACATATGAACTTCATCGATGATAAAGATCTTATATCGACCAAGCACCGGTTTAAAACGTGATGACTCAATAATTTCACGAATGTCATCTACACCGGTGCGGCTTGCGGCATCCATTTCAATCACATCAATGTGACGGTCAGACTCAATAGCTTTACAATTTTCACAGATCCCACACGGTTCAACCGTTGGCTTATCAGAATGGTTACAGTTGAGGCAACGGGCGAGTACGCGGGCTGTTGTTGTTTTGCCGGTGCCGCGAATGCCATGAAAAATAAACGCATGCCCCAGACGTTCGCTGCGCAACGCATTGGTTAAGATGCGCACAAGCGTTGGTTGACCCTTAATATCAGCAAGTGAACGAGGGCGGTATTTTCGGGCAAAAACCTGATATGTGGGTGATTTTTCAGACAATGAATTTATGGATAGATATATTCGATTTTTAACATAGCCGGCTCCCTAGAAGCTGTTGTTTTTCAACCTTTGATGCGAGCTTAGTGTAGGAGGAAAAGAACATACCCAATGATAACAGGGTTTGTCACGAAACCCGTAAGCGCCCGACTCGTGCTGACATGGAATGCGTAGTCATAGGCTCTGTGTAAAAATAAACTCCATGGCTTGGTTGCTGCAATAAACCCGAGGACAAACGAAAAAATTGCGCCTAAGAAAACAGCTACATGGGTCATAAGGGTATATGGACTGTTCATCTGAAAAAATGAGTTCGCATTGCACCCATGAATTGCCTGAAATGATTGATAAAACGCATAGCTAGATAAGATCATGTTCATGGTACCCAAAATGGTTCCACAAATAAGAGTTATCCCAGTTAAAAATACACGCTTCATATAATTCTCCCTACATATTAACTATAAATCACGATTATTGTTTTATAGTTAAGTATTGATAGAATTTTAACTATTTATATGTTTCTGTGTGAATTCCCTGTGAATCTTCTTGAAATAAAAGAATAAAAGGGCTAGATAAGTGGTGAGAGCCCCTCGGGTGGCAAAGGCGTTAACCCAGTGAGATTCGAAAGAGTGCAGCTGTACCGCTCGCTGTCAGGTCGTGTTTGGGCTCTCACTTTTTAGCTGAGCTCGTTTATCATTTCTTTTGTGTCGACTCGGACTGACAATTGGTAATGATTGTCTTCGTGTAGTTTTGGCGAAAAGATTTCATTTCAGCCGTGTCTTTAGAAACATCGTTAATGATCCTATCAATTAACATATCGGCTTGTGCGTGTGCACGGGTACGTTTTTCACCCTCAATAGTAAGATTCATCGATTGAATCATGTGTTTTTTCCAAGTCTCACGTTGTTCGGCATGGGTGATACGCATGCGATCAATCATCTGGTGTGTTTCTTCTTCGCAGTCCTTGATGTATGCCATTGCCGCAGCATGCTTTTCAGAGGACAGATTTTTTTGGTGATTGGCGTCGGTTGTGCGGGCTGTAAAGGCAATAAATGTTTGTTGCAGGTGTTTGATTTGCTCGGTAAGGGATGCGCGGATCAGTGGCCAAATAACCAGATATAAAAACACACACATTAGGAAAAATGCACAAAAAATCCAAAAGTCCACACGTGTTGTCATGTTTTGCAGATCAAAAATATGCATGTTTACGTGCTCAGTCATGATTGTTTTTCCACGCATCACAAATCTTATCGCTGATTTGTTTGCCTAAGTCAGCCTGGTGTGCCGTGATTTTGGCATCTGCATCGGCAATGCGTTTAAGTTCAAAGCGCAAGCGTTTGCGTTCTTGGGCAAAAATAGTCTCGCGTGCCTGGGTGTTTTCTTCGCTTAGTGCGTGGCGCTCACGTGCGATCAATTTGCGTAACTCGTGCGTCGCTTTTGTTTTCAATTCTTCTGTTTTTAATGCGAGCGTTTTAACCGCAGATTCGGCTTCTTCGGCTTCTTTGCGATGATGACTAATACTTTTTGCCCGTGCTTTGAGAAGTGTGAGGTACCGTGGGATAATACTTACACGTAGAGCGAGCACCAAAAACCCAAGGCTTAATGCAAGCCAGAATAGTTGTGATCCGTACGTGCTGATATCCAGCTGGGGCATGTTTTATCCAAAAAGAATCAAGCTTGCCAAAACAAAGGCGAGCAGGGCAACAATCTCAGTCAAGCCGGCACCGACGTAACCAATAGTAGCGTATTTTTTTTCTGCACTTGGGTTTCGGGACAACGCGCCCAACCATGCAGCAAAAATATTACCAAGCCCGATACCGGCACCTAGTGCTGCAAACATTGCAAGTCCGGCACCGATGAATTTTGCGGCTGATGCATCCATAATGATCTCCTTTAATTAATTAGTGTAATTCCCATGCGTCACGGATGTAAACACATGAAAGTATGGTAAAAATATACGCCTGTAAACAGGCAACGAAAAGCTCAAACAGCATGAACAAGACGTTGAATAACATGGGAACAAACCCAAGAGCCGCCCCCATGATAACAGAAAGCCCAGCAAAGATCTTCAAAACTATGTGGCCTGCAAACATATTGGCAAACAAACGAACACCTAAGCTAATGGGGCGAAATAAATAAGAAACAATCTCAATAGGAATAATTATTGGCGCAATCGCAAGAGGGACACCACTGGGCATAAATCGTTTAAAAAAACGCAACCCATGACGCGTAAGACCAAGAACCGTACCGATCATGAACATGAAAGTCGCTATGGCAAGAGTCACAATGAATTGGCTCGTCACGGTATAGGTATGCGGAATAATCCCAAGAAGATTAACTGTTAATATGAAGAAAAATACCGCAAATACCACTGGAGTAAGGCGCGCTGAGCTTTTTCCAAGGTGGGGTCCTAAAATATCTTCGGTGAGATCTTTGACAAATCCTAACATATTTTCGACAACCAACTGATAACGCGAGGGCTTTTGTGCGGAAGGATTGCGAAGACCAAACAGTAAAAACGCCGTGATCCCAGCAACCGCGAGCAGCATAAACATGCTGGCATTTGTAAAGGAAAGGTCTATTCCCCATATGTGAAAGGGAATAAGTACCTGAATCAGGAATTGGTGTAAGGGATCTGACATAAAATAATCTTATAAGACAATCTGTTGCATTTCAAAGGGAAATGCTACAAGTAGTAAATATTATGTAGGGATTTGACTCTAATGAGTTCATATGATCGACCGTTTCGCTTTTATAAAATGCATGGATTGGGCAATGACTTTATTTTTGTGCTGCAGGAATCGTCCATGCAAATACCCTCAAGAGAGGTTATTGCACGAATGTGTGATCGCAATCGGGGTATTGGCGCAGACCAGCTTTTGTGGGTGGAAGGATTTACAGCAACAACGACGCCAACGATGCATATTTTTAATACAGACGGCAGTACAGCGGGCGCGTGTGGAAATGCAACCCGGTGTTTAGCGTACCTCCATGCAAAAAAGTTTCCCCTGGCGCAGATGGAAACGCATGCGGTGACAATTCATACTCCTGCAGGTGCCGTTGCGTGTCAGGTAAGAGATAAAGATTCAGTCACCATTAAACTCCCTCAAGGGGTGCTCGGCTACGAACAGGTTGGGGGTGTTGGTGCGTTTGAACCGACAACAGCCCCTGTTGTGCTTCCCCTAATTCGCAGTACATCATTTGTGAATGTAGGGAATCGCCATCTTATCCATGTAGTTGATGAGTTGCCAGATGATGAGGTTTTGACAGCCTACGGGCAGTGGATTAATGACGAAAACCCCTGTTTTCCTGAAGGGATTAACGTCGAATTTGTACGTTTTGACACCCCAAATATGGCGCAAATGCGTGTCTATGAAAAGGGTGCCGAGCGCATTACCCAAGCCTGCGGAACGGGGGCATGTGCAAGTGTCTTTGCAGCTGTGAATCAGAACATGTGTGCGCGAAACGTTCATATGAAGCTTGACGGGGGAGATCTCTCCATTAACGTTTGTGCCAATAATCAGCTTGAGATGACTGGCCCAGTTTGTTATGTGTACGAGGGCGTATATACGGATGGATGTGATATCCGTTAGAGGAGATCAACAATGGGGAGCACCCATAACAAAATGCACAAAGATACAGACGTAAAGGTTATCACTTTTGGGTGTCGGTTGAACACGTTTGAATCCCAGGTAATGGCCGCACATGCTAAAGATGGAGGGCTTGAAAAAACAATCATTGTAAACACATGTGCGGTGACAAATGAAGCCGAACGTCAAGCCAAACAAACAATTCGAAAGCTCAACCGTGAACATCCTGATCATGCCATCGTTGTAACGGGGTGTGCCGCGCAAATCAGCCCGCTAACCTATGGTAAAATGCCTGGCGTTGCCCGCGTGCTGGGTAATCATGAGAAGATGCTTCCTGAGAGCTACACCCCAAATGCTCAGGGCATTGATGTGTCGAATATCATGGAAATTAAGGAGACAGCGCACCATTTAGCGGCATCCGTTGTGACTGAGGGATCCGTAAAAACACGGGCGTTCATTGAGATTCAGAATGGATGTAATCACCGGTGTACATTTTGCACGATCCCCTTTGGTCGAGGCAACAACCGCAGTGTGCCTGTGGCTCAGGTAATCGATTACGTGAAAAATTGTGTCGCAATGGGCACAAAAGAAATTATCCTCACAGGTGTCGATATTACAGATTATGGCGCGGATTTGCCGGGAAACCCAACACTCGGCCAACTTGTTGCGCGAATTTTGAGTCATATCCCCGAACTTCCTCGTTTGCGCCTATCGTCGTTGGATCCCGTTGAGGTTGACGAACGGTTGTATCACGAAATTGCTGAAAACAAACGCATTATGCCTCACTTTCATTTAAGCTTGCAGGCTGGGAATGATGTGATTTTACGGCGAATGAAACGCAGACACCTGCGTAAAGATATCGTTGATTTTTGCACACGTGTTCGAAAAACCCGTCCGGATGCCGTTTTTGGTGCTGATATTATTGCGGGCTTTCCTACCGAAACAGAAGAGCAATTCAACGATTCGCTCACAATCATTGCAGAGTGCGGGATTACACACGTGCATGCATTCTCATTCTCACCCAAAGCGGGTACACCGGCGGCTCTCATGCCTCAACTTGATCGGGCTATCATTAAAGAGCGCACACGTCGCCTGCGCAATGCTGGCGAACAGCAACTCACACACCATCTGACACAGATACTTACAGATAATAAGCCGTGCGTCGTGCTGACCGAAACTCAAAATAAGGGGCACACAGACGATTTTGTGTCCGTACGTTTCACGACAGATACAAATGAAGGTCAGTTGATACAGGCGCAACCAATTGCGGTCGAGGGGACAATACTTGTAATGACAACCTGTAACGATAGGAAGGCAATGACATGAGTTGGTTTCAACGTTTAAAAGAAGGCTTTTCCAAAACATCTACGAAGATTACCCAAGGCATCACCGATATTGTTACCAAAACCACGCTCGATGATCATATGCTTGAGGAATTGGAAGATCATCTTATCATGACAGATATGGGGGTAAATATTGCTGCAAAGCTGTGTGATGGCTTACGTAAAAAGAGATTTGATAAAGATATCACACCGGAAGCAGTAAATTCGTTATTAGCTGAACATGTGGCCGAAATTCTCACACCTTTTGCAACCCCGATTCAATGGGCATACACCGCGGATGAGCCTGACGTACTTATTGTGGTTGGGATTAATGGGGCAGGAAAAACAACAA
>CAYGTJ010000043.1:0-657 GCA_964352755.1 uncultured Alphaproteobacteria bacterium | reverse complement strand
TAGGTAAGTTGCTCCCATATCTAAAGGGATTAAACCGCAAGATGCGGGTTGTGGCGGGGGATACGTTTCGGGCGGCCGCTGTCAATCAACTTAAAGAATGGGGTGCGCGTGCGGGTATGTCTGTTGCCGCGGGTAAAGATGGTGGGGATGCGGCTGCACTTGCCTATCAAGAAATCACCGCCGCTAAGGAAAATGGTGAAGATCTGGTTCTTGTGGATACTGCGGGGCGTCTGCACACCAAAACAAACCTCATGGAAGAATTGCGCAAAATTGTGACCGTCACCAAAAAATGTGTGGATGCGTCCCGTATTCATTGTGTGATGGTGCTTGATGCGACCAGTGGCCAGAATATTCTGCGGCAAGTAGAAAAATTTAACGAGTATATCCCGTTGACAGGCCTTATCATGACGAAACTTGATGGGACGTCAAAAGGGGGCGTGTTGGTGAACGTTGTTCAAACAACAAAACTTCCAGTGCACTTTATTGGTGTGGGTGAGACTTCTGATGATCTGCAGGAAATGAATGCTGATGTGTTTGCGCAAAACCTCTTTGGTTTGCGGGCTGAAGACAAAGCGTAATGGGTGCGCTGTTTTTCATCGGGTGTTGAGCGTTTTCGATTAGGTTAGGCGGTTGCTTCTTCGATAGTTGGCTCAGTTT
>CAYGTJ010000042.1:6674-7660 GCA_964352755.1 uncultured Alphaproteobacteria bacterium | reverse complement strand
ATTCCAGACATATATCCGGCAATGGCTGATGCCAAAAACCCAATGATAAGTGTTGCCGAAACGATTGCAAAAATTGCACCGGCATACCCGAGACTTGTAAATGAAAGCGCGTCCTGATCAAAAAAACTGTTCGTCATGATTACCAGCGGCAAACTAAAAATCCCAAGACCCCAAAGCACAATATTAAACGGAATATCTTTATCCGTACGCAGGACTTTTACCCGCATTCCTTCAGAGGCATTTTTCAACGACAGAAGCGATGATTTGATGGCGCGTCGCATGGGGTCAACTAGATGAACAATCGTCCACAATCCCCCAAGAACCATCATCCCCACACCAATCATGCGGATTTTGGTGCTCCAAATGACCATGGCTGATCCCTCAACGCTTGCGGCCACGGGAATGCCGTCGACATAAGCAAAAATCGGCAATGCGATAAACCAGGCAAAAATGCCCCCGATAAACATGCTGATGCCGACTTGATGGCCAACGATGTATCCTGCACCTAATAGCACGGGACTCAATCCCAAGCTGGCACCAACCAATGTGCCGGATGATTTGACCCACCATCCCATAGATTCAGCAAAGGCAAAAATTCCTGACTGCCCAAATTTAAGTGCAGCTGCACCAAAACTGCCAAACATGAGATCTTTTGCACCCTCAGATGTAGAGTCTTCACCGACCTTTAACACTTCTGCGGTGGCAACACCTTCGGGGAAACGTAAGTTACCTTCTACCACGAGCGCCCGGCGCAGGGGAATGGAAAACAACACCCCAAAAACACCGCCTATGCCGACAATTAAGGTTGTTTGCCACATGGGGAACGTATCCCAATACCCCATGAGCACGAGTGCTGGCAGCGTAAACATTGCACCCGCTGCGATTACTTCACCCGCAGATGCGGCCGTTTGCACAATGTTATTTTCAAGAATGTTTGCGTTTCGAAAAAAACGTAGAATCGCCATTGAAATGACCGCCGCAGGAAT
>CAYGTJ010000042.1:0-6664 GCA_964352755.1 uncultured Alphaproteobacteria bacterium | reverse complement strand
TCGCCGTGACAGTAATCCCAAGTTTCAAACCTAAATAGGCATTAGCACCCGTCATCGCAGCAGCAAGTAAAACACTGAGAATAAAGGACTTAACCGTGATCTCCGGCAATTTTTGCGCTGGTGAAATATAAGGATCCGGCGTACTATTGGCGCCCTGAGGTGTCGGGGTTGGTACGCGGTCGATGGATTGGCGAGACATTTAATCTTTCCTGAAGTTTGTTGTTTTTTTAAATCGTGAGCATCGGATTTTGGTGGAATATACCCAATTCGTCAAGGTTTTAGTTCATTAGCCATGGCGCAATTGTCCTTGATAAAGGTATGTTTTAAATAAATAGAATTTCTACTTGATAACATACCTTCCCTGCTAGTTTATATTGACAATAATAAATATGTGAAATAAATTAAAATGTTTTTTGTTGGAGTTTTTATGTTTTCTATTTTTCTACGTGCATCAACTATTCTGATTTTTTTGAATACGCTAACACCAGCAAGTGTTAAGATGGTTGCCGAGGAGGCTCTTCGAAGCGCCGGTCGCACTATTACAGTCGGAGTTTCCCCAACAAGACTGGTAGCCTGCGCAATACCCCTGTTTGGCCATGGTTTTTCACCTAATGGTTTTTCACCTATTAGTGTGCGTTCATATGCAACAACGATACCTTCGTATGTTGATCTGGATGCAGCGGATGATTGTTCCGAAGCCTTCCCCCTGGGTAAAAAGCAAGTTTATGCGATTCCGACATATGATGCGCTCTTCAAACATGTTCTGAGTGCAGATGCCGTACGGCCTTCCTTTTTTCATGCGTTTATTCCGCACACAGACATTATCTCATCTGCGCGGATAGATGAGCATATGAATCCTCTTCAGGATTTACAAAATTTGCGTGAACTTGTGCATGGAAAGGAATCAACTAAAGTAATCGAAAAACTCCAAGCCTCGGCAGATTTTGAGGTGTTTTTCCAAACAAACAAAGGCGATGAATTATCTGTTGCACCAGATGCAAAACGCTTTCTCAAAAAACTCATTAATTCGTATGATGATCTTAAGGATGCCTTTCCAAAGGCACAGTATAGTGGAATTATGGACTTTGTTTGCAAATTAAACACCGGGGATTATGCCCTGGTTGAGATGCAATTATACCCGCAAAATTATTGGGACAAACGTGCACTTGCTTACGCCGGTGCACTTTACGGCAATCAGTTGAAAAGAGGTGATACTTGGCAAAGCCTGAAAAAGGTTATCAGCGTCAACATACTCGGGAGTAAAGCGTCGCCTCATTGGGCAGACACACCTGATCAATACATGCGCCATTATAAAATGCAAGAACAACGGCACAAGCCATCGAGGTTTATTGAGGGAATAGAGATCTTACAATATTCATTAGCGAATGCGCCCGAAACACAAGAATCAAAAGAGCATCAAGACTGGGTTACCTTTTTTCGGAATGCACACCATATGACAGAAGATGATGTAAGGGAAGCCGTAACAACATCAGCCGTTTTACAAGCATTTGAACTGGCGAAGATCAAGAAACTTCCCGCACAGGTAAGGGCGAAGTATGTTGAGGAAGGGAAGGGTTACGATAAGTATTCAATTCACATTTCTGAAATGAAGGAGAAAGGCCGCAAAGAGGGCCGCAAAGAGGGCCGCAAAGAGGGCCGCAAAGAGGGCCGTGAAGAAGGCCGTGAAGAAGGCCGTGAAGAAGGCCGTGAAGAAGGCCGCGCTAATGCATATCAAGATATATGTGAACGCTTATCAGGCCTAGGGCACTCAGTTGACGAAATTTCTAAAGCAGTAGGTTTAAGTGTCCCAGAGGTACAAAATATACTCGATCATTCAGATATAGCGACAGATATACCCCTAGACGAGCGTCGGTAACGATTGCCGGGATTTTGTTTTTTGCCCAGAGCAAATGTATTGCCGACACCTTGTAATCTTGCCAAAAAAGGAACATACTCCGTAAATGGCCGCCAAAACCGGAGTACGCGCGTTTAATGAAATTATTTCCCCGAATTTTTCAACCACCTGTTGCGCAAAGCTATTTCCTTTTTGGTGCGCGCAACACAGGAAAAAGCACGCTTCTTAAGGCTTTATATAAAAAGCAAACACTATGGGTGGATCTTCTTGATGTAAATACTGAGCAGACTTATGCGCGCACTCCAAGCCTTTTAAAAGAGGAAGTTCTGGCGTTAAACGACTCTATTAAATACGTTGTGGTGGATGAAATTCAAAAAATTCCAAAGTTGTTAGATGTTATTCATCAACTGTGTAACCTTACTAACAAGATATTTATATTGACGGGATCAAGTGCGCGAAAATTGAAGTATGGAGGTGCAAACCTTCTTGCAGGTCGGGCATTTGTTTACAATCTATATCCCTTAACATCATTCGAAATTGGTTCAGCGTTTGATCTCGATCACACGCTTAACTGGGGATCTCTCCCCTCAGTCGTCAACAAGGACATCCCAGATGAGCAAAAGGCACATTTTTTACGTGCGTACACGCAGACCTACCTCAAAGAAGAGATTTGGATGGAGCAATTTATCCGCAAACTTGACCCCTTTCGTAAGTTTTTAGAAGTAGCAGCCCAAGCAAATGGAGACGCTATTAATCTTGCGAATATCGCACGTGATGTAGGCGTTGATGGCAAAACGATTAAAGAATACTTCTCCATTTTGGAAGACACGCTAATGGGTGTAATGCTTGAGCCTTTTCATGGCTCGGTGCGAAAGCGTCTTTCTACAAAACCAAAGTTTTATTTCTTTGATGGGGGTGTTTGCCGTGCACTTACGCGCATGTTAACTGTACCTTTGCGTCCTGCCAGTGCTGATTATGGAAAGGCTTTCGAACATTTTATTATTCTTGAATGCATTCGCTTGAGTGGATACTTCTATCCTGATTATCGTTTTTCGTATTTGCGAACAAAGGACGGTGTTGAGGTTGATTTAGTGGTAGAACGCCCAGGTCAAACAACTCTTTTGATCGAAATTAAAAGCGCCACTCACCCCTCGGTTGAAAAACTTAATGCATTTATTGCGCTTTCTAAAGAGTTTAAAAACGCCACAGCCATCTGTATTTCACAAAGCCCAAACCCCCGAATGATAGACCATATTCATATTCTCCCCTGGCAGAAGGCCTTGGAACAATACTTTATTCCAAAAAAGGAACATACTCCGTAAATGGCCGCCAAAACCGGAGTACACTCCGTGGCTAAGTAATCAATGTTTATATATCAGGATAAAAACCCCATTGTGAAATGGCGAACGTTGAGCTAGGATGAGTTTATGATTTTTCCGTGTGGATTTATTCCCGCGGCATTTGGACACGCTAACTAATGTCTTTTGCAGGTATTTTGATTAACAGTAACACCACGATGAACGCTTATTATCCCCCACACCATGATGGTGCTGGTGTGCGTTTGTCCTCACGATGTGTATCGCCACTGTGTGTATCCCTACTGTGTGTAAAAGGCACGAATGGTTTAGCTTGTCCGTCACCCCTAGTGATGGAGACTAATAACAATGACAAAACGAATGTTAATCGATGCGGTTCACGCCAGCGAGCGCCGCGTTGCAATCGTCGCGGATGAAAAACTCCTCGAGTTTGATTTTGAGACACTTAATAACCAGAATAAAAAAGGCAACATCTACCTTGCGAAGGTAGTTCGTGTTGAGCCCTCACTGCAAGCAGCTTTTCTTGATTATGGGCAGGATCGCCACGGATTCCTTGCGTTCAGCGATATCCAGCATAGCAACTATCAAATCCCCATTGAAGATCGCGAGGCACTCGCGGCCGAACAAGAGCGTATCTTAGCCGAATCGGAAGTCAGCGAAGAAATTGACGAAACCTTTGACAGTGATGATCTTAATCTAGCGGCACGCATTGAAAGCGATGATGACACGGGTGTAGCTGTTGATGCGGGTGATTCTGAGTCATCAGGCAAAGATGCAGATGCTGATTCCGACGACGATGATGATTCCGACGACGATACCGAGGAATACGACATCGAAATTTCCGGCGGCTCAGCTGATGAGCCCGAGGCAGAAAAACCCCGGAAGAAGGCGAAATCGCTCTTTGATTTTTACCGTCGCTATAAAATTCAAGAGGTTGTTAAGCGTGGCCAGATCATGCTTGTACAGATTGTAAAGGACGAGCGTGGCAACAAGGGCGCTGCATTTACGACCTATGTTTCGTTGCCGGGTCGGTACTGTGTATTGATGCCTAATGCCGTTCACAAGGGTGGAGTGTCTCGCAAAATCTCAGATGTGAAGGATCGTCGACGTCTTCGTAAAATCGTTGAGTCACTCGAGCTTCCTAAGAACATAAGTTTGATTGTGCGCACGGCCGGTAAAGACCGAAACAAGATGGAAATTCGCCGTGATAGTGAATACCTCATGCGTTTGTGGGACGAAGTCCGAGAAAAAACCTTGAGTTCAAATGCACCGGCACTTATTTATGAAGAAGGCGATCTTATTCGCCAATCCATACGCGATCTGTACCGCAAGGAAATGATCGAGGTATTGGTTGATGGTGAACAGGCACATAAAGAAGCCAAGGCCTACATGAAACAGTTGAGCCCAAGTCATGCGGTGCGGGTAAAGCGCCATGCCGACAAAACGACCTCACTGTTTGCAAAATACGGTGTTGAATCTGCCCTAAGCGAGATGTATTCCCATGAGGTTACGCTTAAATCCGGTGGGTATCTGATTATCAATCATACAGAAGCCTTAGTCTCGATCGATATTAACTCAGGGCGTGCCACGCGCGAGCGTAATATTGTCGATACGGCCTATAAAACAAACCTTGAGGCCGCCGAAGAAATTGCACGCCAAGTGCGCCTTCGCAACCTCGCAGGCCTTGTGGTTATTGACTTTATCGACATGGATAATAACAAGCATATCAGTGCCGTTGAGCGAAAGTTTCGTGAGTGCATGCGTGATGATCGTGCGCGTGTTCAGATCGGAAATATCAGCCAGTTCGGGTTGATGGAATTTTCACGCCAACGCATGGGCGCCAGTTACCTTGAGACGATTACTCAGGCCTGTGGTCATTGCCATGGCCGTGGTGTTGTGCCGGCGAAAAACCTGTTGGGCTTGCGTACGTTGCGTAAAATTCAAGAGCTGGTTGGCTCTGCGCGCGGTGAGGGTGCTGTTACCCTGCGAATTCCTGCGGATGCCGCTCTTTACGTGCTGAATAATATGCGGGATGCTCTTGCAACACTTGAGACCTCGATTTCACGTCAGATCGTTATTATTCCTGATGCAGCACTGGTTGCAGAGGACGCGGTAATTGATGGAGAGCCTCAACAAAAAGACGTAGTAAAGGGGCAACGTGCCCGTCGATCTACGAATAAGCCTCATGGTGGTGCTCAGGAGAAACAGGGTACTCGAAATCCTGCTCAGGGACGCGGTGCTCGCCCGAATGCACCACGAGGTGATCAATTGAATGTTTCTGAAGGCTCAACGAATGCTTCATCGACTGAAGGTGCGCCCTTGGTTGCGGGAGGCAACACCGATACAAATTCTCCAGCACCCGAGGGTAGTGCATCGCGTAGCCGTAACCGTCGCAGAAACCGCAATCGCCGTGGTGCAAGTGCGGATTCTTCAATCATTCCACCAGCGGAGGGTGCGACTTCTGCTCCTGGTGAAGACGGTGTCGTTATACCGATATCTGATTCAACGCTTGGACAAAACGCTGATACAACAGGGTCTGCTACAGCTGATGGTGATACTGGGCGTACAGATAGCCCCGCCGATGCTCGTGCTGATGGCCAAGCTGGTAGTTTGGCTGATAGTGAGGCACCGCGTCGCAAGCGTACACGGCGTCGTCGTCCGCGTGCGCGTACGGGTGGATCAGACAACATTATACCCCCAGCGCCGGGTCAGATTCCGTCGGCGGATCGCGCAGATATGAATAACCCTGATTCGAAACCTTCTGCATCTGTTGATGCAGGTCAGCAATCTGAGAGGGTTTCGACTAAGGCCGCCGATCAGGTTTCGGGTGAGGCTTCTGTCCAGACGTCCGACGTGAACCGTCCAAATCCATCATCCCAAAGCCTTAAGGGCGCAAAAAACGCAGCAAGTGTTAAAGGCGCCCCTGTTGCTAGTCCCGCAAAATCCGCGGATGGGGGGCAATCTTCATCGCCCGCGGGTGATGCCGAGATCCCTGAGAAGGGGCGTAAACGCAAGGGTTGGTGGTCTCGTCTCGTTGAAAGTGATGATGCGCCAACGCCTAAAGACGATACATAAAACTGCCAGATAGGAAATTGTTCCACGTGGAACAATTGTTAAAACTTTGCACTTAATTCTGCGATTGTTCCACGTGGAACAATCGTGGTTTTTTATTTTGCGTATATTTTCAAATTGTTCCACGTGGAACAATTGTAAAAACTTTGCACTTAATTCTGCGATTGTTCCACGTGGAACAATCGTGGTTTTTTATTTTGCGTATATTTTTAAATTGTTCCACGTGGAACAATTGTGCAAAGTGATAAAAAATAATTTTGCTTCTAATGAATTTTATGATAATTTTAAGTAATTGTTCCACGTGAAACATTTATGCAAAATTCTGACCAAACCTTCGACACTATTACTGCTGGCTCTGCTGGCTCTGCTGGCTCTGCTGCGTCTGCTGGGTCTGCTGGGTATCCAGTTGCGGCAGAATGGG
>CAYGTJ010000041.1:0-7685 GCA_964352755.1 uncultured Alphaproteobacteria bacterium | reverse complement strand
TACTTAAAGAGCATAAAGAAAATCAAGCCAAACTTAATGCTCTTCAGAAAACGCATGACCTAAAAACACTCCAAGAAGGCACACAAAAACTTCTCAACAAAGCGACACTTCGGGTTCGTGATATCCAAAGTATCAACGAATTCGAAAAAATGAATGAGGCCATTGATGGTCGTCTCGGCGTGATTGGATTGCGCGACACTGCCAACAAAGACTATCAAAAATGGCTTGGTACTTATAAAGAAAAACGCCCCGATATAAGTAAAAATATTCGTGGTATTTCTGAGCAAGCACGCCTTGCTATGGCACATATTGGCGCACTTAAAAAACGCAAAGAAGCCTTTGAAAGCATTCAACGCATTATGCAAGATACTATCGGGTACATCATGGGCATTAAAAGTGCGGTTGTACTTTCCGCGGATCTGGCCATGAAACGTGTTACCTTTTTAACCGATATTCCAAACGTTACAAAAGATCTTGAATCACTTCAAACCCAAGCCAAAAAAGCCACGGATAAGTACACAACTTACAAAACAACCGCAAGCGTTCCCATTATGGGAAGTGGTGTGAAAAAGACACTTCCCGAGGTTGAGTCGGCACTCGCAGAAATCCAGGAGAAAATAAAGCTCCTCACCGAACACCAGCAACAACTTACGGCTAAAAAAGCCGCCCATGACAAGGTTGTTTCTGACGTGAAATCTCTTCGTAACAACGCAAAGGGCGCGGCCGACGAAGCCCTCACTCATAAAGTGAGCACCAACGATACGGATCTGAATCATGTACGTGCCAGCATCACAAAAATTGAGGGCTTTAAATCTGAAGCTGAAAATGCCCACACAACATGGAAAAGCGCGCATGATAACTTTGTGATCGCAGAGGTTGATACAGACATTAAGGCCATCACGGAAGAACTCACCCGAACAAACAACCATCGCAAGCGCCTTGAAATTGGACGTGAATTAAATCAGAAACTTACTGAGATCAAAACAATCGTTGAAACAGCCACAAAAGATACGACGTACCCTGCGGCAAAAGCAAATGCAGATAGAATTTCAAATGCCATCATGGGTATGCACGCGAGTCTCAACGCATGGAAAACAGCCAATCCGGGCATTTCCACACCTGATGCGGATAAACTCCTCACGGATGCGGAAAAAGCCCGCACACCTGCCAATACCATTTTGTTTAAATTGAAGATCACATTTGATCTAACGGCTATCAAAACTACGGCAAATGCCCAAGCTGAGACGATTTCAAAACTCACTGAACCTGATGATGCAGATGTCAAATTAAAAGAGCTTAAGGCGCTAAGCGCAAAAGCAAAAGAAACCTATGAGGCATGGAAAAAGAAACGCGCCCTCACCGAACCAAAGGCTGAGAACGTCCTTACGGAAATTGATGCCATTTACACCCGCGCCGAAGATCATTATGAGAACATTGATCTAATCGACGATGTGGAGGAAATCAAAGACCAACTCATTAAACTAGACACCGAAACGCGTGCTAAAACTTTAGTGGGTGAAATCACGCCACGTATCGCCCAAATGCGCACACTGATGAAAAAGGCCGAAGACGTGAACACAAAATGGAAATCCATCCACACCCGTGATCTGGCGCCCGTGACAACGCATCTAACAGCCATGAAAACGGCGTTGAAAAACAGCGAAAAACATCTTGGTGATTACACAACGATCGAGGCCGTAGAAAAGCTTGAAAAAGAAGCCAAATTAATGACCGATAAAGCAACTCAATCGCAAGATAGCAATGCCGTGAATAATTTCAAAAACGATGTTGTAAACAAACAAACGAATGCCAAAAACATCAATGATTCTCATACCCAAAAACATGGCGCTGTGCCGGCGCGTGCGACACAGGCCTACGCCAAGTTTGCGGCATACATCAACCAAATTGATGCACAAGTAAAAAAGTTAAGCATTGATACTGCGCGTAGAGAGGCAATAAACGAGATCAAAACTCTCTACAGGAAACTTGCAACGGATCAATCTGCGGCAACGCGCACAAGAGATGTTGGTCGCGTTGAGGGCTACTTTAATCGCTCAAAACAAAAGATCGCACGAATGGAAGAAATACAAAAAAAGCACCGAAGCACGTGGAATGGTGAAGACATATTAAACTATACGCGCCACGAATATAATGACGGAAAGGCCAAAACGCAGTGGCTTGGCAATCATCTTCGCAATATTAGTCAACAACAATGTCAGGTTGATTACGACAAAAAACGAGGATCATGTCAAACACGGCGTCGATTCTGGTTTGGCCATCAAAACCAAACTGACTGGAACTGTATGAACAGTCTTAATTCAACGCGCGCACAATGTGTTGCAAAATCCCAAACAATTGGCCGCTAAACCATCTTAGATATATCTTTGTCCTGCTTTGAGGCGTTTCACATGCTTAAAATGCGTATCTTTCTTGGGAACTATTTTTTCCTTCACGTATTCAGGTGCGCACAACGAAACGGTTAGACCCTGGGGGATTTTTGACGGCATAGATAAAACGCGCTGCCCTCTGGGGTCATATTCTTTGCGCGAAAGAACTAGATAAGTGTAGGGTTCATCCTCATATCCCCGTGAGCCTCGTTTCACCTGCAGGAGACGTTTTGATCGGGGAAACCGTGCATGAAAATGGCACCAATCATTCGCACGCAAAGGACAAACGCCGCGATGCGAACACGGGGCATATATATGTATACCCTGCGCAAGTGCCCAATCGCGCATCTGCATAATGGTTGCAAATCCTGCTTTACTGCCTGGTTCGACAATCACCATGAAACCTGTGCATTGCGCCCACGCATTTGCTACCACAGATAAACGCTTGTTTTCGGGGATTTCATTCAGCGTATATGACAACGTCACCAAATCACATGTGTGTTCAGGTGTATACGACGTGTATGATTCACGTACATATTTGCACCCAATGTCCATCGTCATCCGGGTTTGTATCTCCTCCCCCAAGCGCATCAGTTCCGGATTTGAATCAACAGCTATTGCATGGGTTAATGTTTGGAACTGGTTGGCGCTCGCAACAATGGCACTTCCCGATCCACTGCCCAGATCACAGAGGGTGCGCGGGTGGAAATCCCCCGGGAAATCAGAAAAAATACGCGCAAGTGCCGACACCGTTCCAGGCATGCGACAGGCAAGATAAAGGCCAAGCTGAACATCTGCGGAAAGAGAAACGCCCGAATTTGTCTGCTTGTTTGTGACGTAGGCCGCACGGAAATCATCAAAATTACGGGCAGAAAGATTGATTTTTCGGTGCACGAGAATCTCTTCAATGTGCGCATTTAGCTTATGAATAAAGGCTTCCACGGTGATTGTAACTCGTCAATTAATGAAACACTTGCATTTTGGTCAGAACTTTTGATATAGTCCAGCTGTAAACGTTGCGATGTGCAATATTTGTGTAACCCAAGAAGATCTCACGGTGCCGCAATGGGCTGTGAATTCTTGCTAACGAAAGAGGTTAATAATGTCTAAGATCATTGGTATCGATCTCGGTACAACCAACTCATGTGTATCAATTATGGATGGTAAAGAAGCCCGCGTTATCGAAAACGCAGAGGGTGCCCGCACCACACCATCAATTGTTGCTTTCTCTAAAGACGGCGAACGCCTCATCGGCCAGCCTGCAAAACGCCAAGCTGTAACAAACCATGCAAACACTCTCTTTGCGATTAAGCGTCTAATTGGACGTCGCTTTGACGATCCCCTCACCAAGGAAGATCAAAAAACGCTTCCTTTCAAAATCGTTGAAGGTCCAACAGGTGACGCCTGGGTTGAAGCAAACGGTGAAAAATATAGCCCGAGTCAAATCAGTGGCTTCATCCTGCAAAAAATGAAAGAAACCGCTGAAAAATTCCTCGGTGAGAAAGTAACAGAAGCGGTCATCACGGTACCTGCTTACTTTAATGATGCCCAACGCCAAGCCACAAAAGATGCAGGTAAAATTGCAGGTCTTGATGTTAAACGCATCATCAACGAACCGACGGCTGCGGCACTTGCCTATGGCCTTGATAAAAAAGAAGGCGGAACCATTGCGGTTTACGACCTTGGTGGTGGCACGTTTGACGTATCTATTCTTGAAATGGGTGATGGCGTTTTTGAAGTAAAATCAACCAACGGTGATACATTCCTCGGCGGTGAAGACTTTGATAATCGCATCATTGATTTCTTGGCTGCAGAATTCCAAAAAGAAAACAGCATTGATCTACGTAAGGACAGCCTTGCCCTTCAACGCTTGAAAGAAGCTGCGGAAAAAGCAAAAATTGAGCTTTCAAGTGCTACATCAACGGACGTGAATCTGCCCTTTATTACCGCAGATCAAAACGGACCCAAGCATTTAAACGTTAAATTGACACGTGCAAAACTTGAATCGCTGGTTGAAGACCTCATTCAACGCACCATTGATCCATGTCAAGCAGCCCTTAAGGATGCGGGCGTAAGTGCCTCAGAAATCAACGAAGTTATTCTTGTTGGTGGTATGACACGTATGCCAAAGGTTATTGAAAAGGTTCAAGCTTTCTTCGGAAAAGAACCCCATCGCGGTGTAAACCCTGATGAAGTTGTGGCCAACGGTGCGGCTATCCAAGCGGGTGTTTTGCAAGGTGACGTAAAAGACGTTTTGTTACTTGACGTGACACCGCTTTCGCTTGGTATTGAAACGCTCGGTGGTGTATTTACAAAACTCATCGAACGCAACACAACCATTCCTTCACAAAAAAGCCAAGTGTTTTCAACCGCTGAAGACAGCCAATCCGCAGTCACGATTCGTGTCTTCCAAGGTGAACGTGAAATGGCGGCAGACAACAAAATGCTCGGGCAGTTTGACTTAATTGACATTCCCCCAGCACCACGTGGTGTTCCCCAGATCGAGGTTTCTTTTGACATTGATGCCAACGGTATCGTGAATGTGTCTGCCAAGGATAAAGGCACCGGCAAACAACACCAAATTCAGATCAAGGCCTCAGGTGGGCTCTCTGATGAAGAAGTTGAAAAAATGGTGAAAGACGCCGAAGCCAACGCAGAGTCTGATAAGAAAAAGAAAGAGCTCGTTGATGCCCACAACCAATCTGAAGCGCTCATTCATGCAACCGAAAAAAGCATGAAAGATCACGGTGATAAAATCTCAGATGATGAGAAAAAGGCCATTGAATCTGCGATTGAAGACCTTAAAGGCACCAAAGAATCCGAGGACTTAGAGGACATCAAGAAAAAGACTGAGTCTTTGTCTCAAGCCAGTATGAAGCTTGGTGAAATCATGTACAAACAAGCTCAAGAAGACGCCCAAAAAGCATCTGAAGAAAATCCAAAAGATGATTCTGCGTCCGCAAAGAGTGATGAAAATGTTGTCGATGCTGAATACGAAGACGTCTCTGAAGACGCCGACAAAAAAAGTAAGAACGACACAAAGAAAGCGTAAAGCATAACAAGGGTGTGCTGAATATTCAGGACGCCCTTTTGCTTCATGACCAGGTAATTAAGCAATGAGTAAAGACTATTACGCAGATCTGGGTGTTTCTAAGTCAGCTGATGCCACTGAGATTAAAAAAGCCTATCGCAAGCTTGCGATGAAGTATCATCCTGATAAAAACCCAGGAGATAAAGAAGCTGAAAAAAAATTCAAAGAACTAAGCTCTGCCTATGAGGTCTTGAGCGATCCGCAAAAACGCCAGCAGTACGATCAATTTGGCAGTGCGGCGTTTGATGGGTCTGGTGGCGGACATCACCCAGGCGGCGGGTTTGGTTTTGACTTCAACCAAGCCGGTGCTGGTGGTTTTAATTTTGAAGATGTCTTCAGTGAATTCATGGGTGGTAGCCGTCAAGGTCGCCAACGCCAACCGAAAAACGCGGCAAAACGCGGATCAGACCTTCGTTTTGACCTCTCTATCAGTTTTGAAGATGCATTTCATGGCATTGAAAAAACGATCAACATTCCCTCCTATGTTAACTGTGACACGTGTTCTGGCACAGGCGGCAAAGAAGGTGCCAAACCGAAAACCTGTGCGTCATGTCATGGCTCCGGCAATATCCACGCACAACAAGGCTTTTTCACGATTGAACGCACGTGCCCAACATGTAACGGCGACGGAAGTACTATCGACAACCCTTGCATCAAATGTCATGGCCAAGGCCGCAAACGCGAACAACGCTCTCTTAAAGTAACAATTCCCGCAGGCATTGAAGACGGCACGCGCATTCGCTTAAGCGGCGAAGGCGAAGCTGGATATCGCGGTGGTGGACATGGTGACTTATACATTTTCGTATCCATTCGCCCCCATGCCTATATCCAACGCGAAGGCGCTGACATTCATTGTGAATGTCCTCTCGATGTGGCAACAGCATCACTTGGTGGCACGATTGAAATTCCCACTATTGATGGGGGAACCGCTCGCGTAACTATTCCTGAAGGCACGCAAGGCGGTCAGAAATTCCGCCTAAAGGGTAAGGGCATGCCGATCATTCGCCGAGACAATCGAGGTGATATGTTTATTCACGTCAAAATAGATATCCCCACAAAACTTAGCAACCGGCAAAAGGAACTCCTCACCGAGTTTGCCGAAATCGCCCAGGAAGCAAAATCTTCCGGATCAAGTTTTTTTGATAAACTAAAGAATCTTTGGTCATAGGTGTTCATGACGTGTGTTGATTCATTTGATTGTCTTATCCCTGATTACGACACCTTTGTTTTTGATATTTGGGGCGTGGTGCATGATGGTGTGAGGCCATTTCCAGGCATTCGCCCAACCCTTGAAAAACTCCGCGCGGCAGGCAAGCATGTGGTTTTTCTCACAAACATGTCACAACTTTCTGCTGAGGTTGAAACCCACCTCGCCGCCATGAATGTACCACGTAACCTCTATGATTTTGCCCTCTCATCAGGTCAAGCCGCGTGCGATTATATCAATACACTGGCTAAATCAGGGGTTGCTAATTTTTTTCACGTTAACGATGATGTGAGTTTTCGCAAACACCTGACCCATCTCAATATCAATTTTGTCGATGATTGTGATCTTGCTGACTTTTTGCTTGTTGCGCGTGGAGATCTTCGTGAATGCGTCAGTCGCAATACACACATCCTGGAATCGGCAATTGCCCAGAACAAACCCCTCATTTGTGCAAACCCAGATACAGGCGTAATGATTGATGGAAAATTCGTTGAACGCCCCGGTTCTCTCAACAAAACGTACGAAGACCTCGGCGGGAATGTGCTGGCGTTTGGAAAACCTCATCCTTCCATTTATGAATCCCTCAACTCCCTCATTGAGCATCAATTAGACATTAAAACCCGTGAGAGCCGAACCCTAATGATTGGTGATTCACTCGAAACAGACATCATTGGCGCCCGCCATCATGGGTGGGATGCAATGCTTGTGCTAACCGGTGTTACGGCACATAAAAATGGGTGGTTGCAGGGGCTTCCTGATGCCAATCAACTCCAGATACTTCAGACACCAAACGCCCCAACACATGTATTCCGTGGGTTTACGGACTAACCAAACCCTTTACTCTTGACCAAGAAACATACATTTTGAGAACACCTTGTAAAAACTCCTTGATCATTGATCAGGAGTGTGGTTAATTCACCACAGTTGGCGCGGGGTGGAGCAGTCTGGTAGCTCGTCAGGCTCATAACCTGAAGGTCGTTGGTTCAAATCCAGCCCCCGC
>CAYGTJ010000040.1:4726-7690 GCA_964352755.1 uncultured Alphaproteobacteria bacterium | reverse complement strand
CCACTGGATATATACCAAATAATCACATAAATGCAAAGCGCCAAGTGCCAATAGAGTCATCAGGTTTTGGGGATGTTAGCTCAGTTGTGCAGTAAAGGGCATGGCGCGTTGGTAGGCCTCGACCAGATCTGAGCGGGTATGAAGCCCGGTTTTTTGCCGGATATTTCCAATGTAAGATTCAATCGTTCGGTGTGACAGCCCAATGACGCGACCAATTTCTTTTGCCGTTTTACCAAGTGAAAGGAGGCGCAAACATTCACCCTCGCGTTTCGATAGGGTAACATCACCCAGAGTGGTGGTGAGGACAATGCGTTGATTTTCAGTGGAGTTCTGATTCATCGGTAAGCAGGAGGAGTCATCATAGTTGATGAAAAGTTTTCCAAAGGTGTCACCAAATGCATACTTATGACGGGATGTGTAATAGTTTGATCCGGCAATTTTGGCTTGGAAATACGAAAGAAAATGCAAAAAGGATTCAAGGTTATTCAGGTAGAAATTAGGATCGACGGGCTGGTTCTTTTTACGGGCAAAGGTAAAAACTTCAACGGTTCCTGCAGATCGACGGTAAATATTTACCCCATGCCAGATGCCATTTTGGTGGAGGAACTTATAATAGTCATCATTCAAGTGTGTTTCGTGATTCCACATATAGTAATAATAACGTTTGGGCTGTGTTGAGGTCTTAAGCTCTTTCCAAAATGATTGCGATTTTGGCAGGAGAGAATCAAGGGGAAGGCTATCAAAACGCTCATTCGAAGAAAAATAAAGATCAGGTTCTTTCTCAGAAAGTTTGCGATAGATAAAAAGTTCAACGCCCAACTTTTGAACCAAAGGACAGCACTGACTGAGTAATTTGATATTCGAGTGACCGTCAGAATATTCTTGTTTTTTTGCTCTTGCTAGCAACGTCATATCATTGCCTCTCCATAACACCCTTACATATAGTAATCAGATCACACAGAGTATACAACCGAAATTTTCCCAAGCGTTTTCAGGAAAATTTACAGAACAATTCACTAATCATGTGAAAATATACGAAGCTATTGCAAAATATAGTGGAATGCCGATTGTCAAATTAAACGGAAACGTCACCGCAAGTGAGGCTGTGATATAGAGGCCGTGGTTTGCCTTTGGGCAACTCTGGCGCGTGGTTGCTGGGGCGGCAATGTATGATCCACTGGCGCAAAGAGTGGCAAAAATAATGGCACTTGGCATGGAAAAGTTCGCGATCTTTGCAATACACAGACCAATGATGGCATTGACCAAGGGCATGAGTATTCCAAGGGCAATGACCTTGAAGCCTTCTTTCTTAAGATGGTGAAGTTTTTGCGCTGTCGTAACCCCCATGTCGAGCAAGAAAAACCCAAGCAAGGGATAAAACAGATTGTGAAAGAGCGGTTTTGAGGCCTCATAACTCTCATGGGAACACAACCCCCCAACGAGAACACCCCCCATCAGAAGGAGCACACTTTCGCTGGTGAGGACGTTTGTTCCCATCTTGAGAAATGATCGGCTGGATGTGGCCGGCAACATGGAAAGCCCAACGATAATGCCGATGACCTCCATTAAGGTTAAGATCACAGGAAACCCGGGTTCAACAGGAAGTCCCGCGCGTTCGATGATTTTGGTCACCGCAATAAAGGTCACCGCGGAAACTGATCCGTAGTGGGCGGCAAAACAGGCGCTATCCATCGTACCAAAACGAAACACATAGTGGGCGCTTGCGTACACGGTGAGCGGGATCACCATACAGACACCAACGGTTGCCATGATTTTTACCATGAATACGGCAAGATCAAGTTCCTGAAGGGCAAAGCCTCCCTTTAAACCAATCGCAAAAAGGAGGTACATCGAAATAATTTTGAAAGCCTCGGCCGGAAGACGCACCTCATGTTTGGCAAGGTGGCTGATAATACCCAGCATAAACATGAGAATCGGCACTGAAAAAATATTCTCAACCGCAAGTTTTAGTGTTTGCTCAATCATGATGAATCCTTATCGTCGTGATGGTGTGGTTGCTATGGTGTGTCCGTGTCTAGGCGTACTATTTGTTATAAAACCTGGCAATTGTGCTAACGCCGTAGGTAACCCACAGACCAAGAACCCCTCCAAGAATGCTCGCATAGGTGAGGGGTGCCAGCATATTTTCAAGCATCGAAAGCATCATCCATACGAGAATAGAGCCAAACCCAAGAATCACAAAGCGATAGACCTGTGTGAGTGAAAATCGTTTGCCAACGGATTCGCTTCCCGAAATCATCCACCCCAGGGTAAAGCCAATCATGGCAGCTTGAATCGCATAGACAAAAGTATATTCCATATTGGCTTTGAGAATCAAATAGATCGTTCCGGCAGAGATAATAAAACCTGTGATCTGGGGGTATTTTCCGGCAAGGCGAACACTAATAATATCAAACAGAAGGAGAAGAACACTAACGATAAGAAGGCTCCCCACATAGGATTGCCAGGATATTGGGGCATGCACATAAATGGCATAGGTGTAATAGATCAACACCAGCGCACACATTCCTTGCACAACACGGTTTTTTGATTCCCACGCGACCCACGCACACATTCCACTGAGGACAATGACGCCAACCGATGGAATCCAATCGGACAGAATGTTGGCTTGTTCGCCAGCGGCATTAAGTGTGCTGTTGAAGGGCGGCCAATGTTGCTGGAGATACGCTGAGATAATAAAGAGTGTGAGGGTAAAAATTGTTGTGCGTCCCCACAGTTCCTTTTCACCAAAGGTGTAAAATAGGCTCAAACACCCCCATAACACGACAGGGTGCAGAAACAGTAGAGGAAACGTATCAAGTGTCGGCGACACTGATAAGGGGTGGATTTCAAGCGGCCAGTTCATCAAAAAACACAATGCATTTCTCTTATCTTAAGAAAAAAACACCACTTCAGCAATCATAATCACGTAAGATGCGATTTCCTGGGATTATTCTGGTTAAA
>CAYGTJ010000040.1:0-4716 GCA_964352755.1 uncultured Alphaproteobacteria bacterium | reverse complement strand
AAATAAGTTAACAGTCGTTTATTAGGTTTGGTTATGGAATCTTTGTATCAAGAAGTTGGAGATTTGATTGCGTCTCAAAAGGAGGGAGAATATTGGGATTTCAAGGAAAAATATAACAAAGAAGGTAAGGTTATAGAGTCCTTTATAAAGGACATTATTTGTTTAGCAAACGCCCCATACCGCAAGGGAAGCAGGTACATCATTGTTGGCGTTAAAGATAATGGAGAAGTGTGTGGAGCTTCAAAAGAAGACGAAAAACTGTTCTTGGGCGATCATCAAGTTCAGAGTAAATTGGCTAATGCAGGGTTTGCGAATAGAAACGCGCCGGTTGTCGAGATACATAAAGTTCAGTATTCTGAAAAGGATCTTATCGTTATTGAAATTAAAGATAGGCCGTCACGAAGGCCGTACTCTTTAACGGAAAAGTTTGATAGCTGTTCTAATAGCGTTATTTATTCGCGCTATGGTAGTCGCAATTCAGAGGCATCTGGTTTTGATATAGAAAAAATGTGGCGCCAACGATTTGGAATAGATGAATATCCTCTTGAGCGCATGATGACTTATTTACTCGATTTTGAAGGTTGGACAGAACGTAAAGAGAATGAGTGGTACTATAAGAGATTTCCTGAATTTACAATTGTTGTTGAATCTGAAGAGTTTCAAATTGGAGATAATTCTCAGGAACCCATTAGGTTTAGTTGGGCACTTACGTGCTCAGACCCCAATTCATATTTGAGTTATGCCCATCTAAAGTATCATACTACCATACTCCACACCGAAATAGTTGTTAACTATGCCGGTTTTAGGCTAAAATGCCCTAAGCCAGAAAATTTCTCCCTGAACGTGGGAAGTGGTCGTTCAAGCTACTACTATTACATATGCAACGGTCTGAAATTTAATTTGCTTCAATTTTTTCATGACAGAGAGTATACACATGACGACAGAGTATCTGGTGGAAGAATGAAATCTGTGGGAATCTTGATGTTTAAAAGTGAAAATGAAAAAATCAATTTTGACCAGGAAATCAAAAAAAATCCCCCAAAAGATTTAGAGAGTCTCTGTAGAAGTGAAGATGCGTATAAAGGGCATGAAAATCAAATTACTGACGCTGAAAGCCAAGAAATAGATCTAGCGAGTGTTTTGATGAACAAACTCAAAGAGTTTAGAGAGCCAATTAAGACATGACAGGATTTAAGATACACTCTGATTATCAGCCCGCGGGTGATCAACCGGCGGCTATTGACGAGCTCACGAAGGGGTTGAATGAGGCCGCACGTGACCAGGTTTTGCTCGGCGTTACGGGGTCTGGTAAGACCTTCACTATGGCGCATACCATTCAAAATATGGGAAAACCAGCGCTAATACTTGCGCACAATAAAACCTTAGCGGCACAGCTGTACGGTGAGATGAAAGAATTTTTCCCCGAAAATGCCGTTGAGTATTTTGTTTCGTATTATGATTATTATCAGCCTGAGGCCTATATCCCGCGCTCGGATACCTTTATTGAAAAAGAATCCTCGATCAATGAGCAAATTGATCGCATGCGTCACAGTGCCACGCGTTCGTTGCTGGAGCGGCGCGATGTGATCATCGTCGGCAGAGTGTCGTGTATTTATGGTATCGGTTCGGCAGAGATGTACGGTCAGATGACATTGCCGCTGCACGTCGGGCAAAATTATGACGTGCGCAAACTGACGCGCCTTTTGGTTGAGCTTCAGTACGAACGAAATGACCTGTCACTACACCGCGGAACATTTCGGGTGCGTGGTGATATTGTTGAGATTTTCCCTGCCCATTATGAAGATCGTGCCTGGCGTCTGTCGTTTTTTGGCGATGAAATTGTATCAATCCATGAAGTCGATCCTTTGACAGGTAAGCGAATTCACGCCCTTGAGCGCATCAAAGTATTTGCGAACAGCCATCATGTGACCTCGCAACCCACAATTCAAGGGGCGATTAAGCAGATTCGTGAGGAGTTGCGCATGCGCGTCAATGAACTCACCGAACTGAATAAATTGGTTGAGGCGCAACGGGTGCAACAGCGGGTGACCTTTGATCTTGAGATGCTCGAAACCACGGGGATGTGCAACGGCATTGAGAACTATTCACGTTATATGACCGGGCGAAACCCGGGGGAACCACCGCCGACGTTGTTTGAGTATTTACCCGAAGATGCCTTGCTTTTTGTGGATGAAAGCCACGTGACGGTGCCCCAAATCAATGGAATGTTCCGTGGTGATCGTTCCCGCAAAGAAACATTGACGGAACATGGGTTCCGCTTGCCCTCCTGCAAGGATAACCGACCGTTGAAGTTTGAGGAATGGAATACACTGCGCCCCCAAACAATCTATGTATCCGCAACGCCGGGCCCGTGGGAACTTGAACAAACATCCGGTGTTTTTGTGGAACAGGTCATTCGCCCCACGGGTCTTATTGATCCTGTGTGCGAGATTCGCCCCACGAAAAACCAAATTGATGATTTAATGGATGAGTGCCAAGTTGCAAAAAAACGAGGATTTCGAACACTTGTTACGACGTTGACCAAAAAAATGGCCGAAGCTCTTACAGGATATTTGAATGAGGCAGGACTTCACGCACGTTATTTACACAGCGATATTGATACGCTCGAACGTATTGAGATTATTCGCGACCTGCGCAATGGGGTGTTTGATGTGTTAGTGGGTATTAACTTGCTTCGTGAGGGGCTTGATATCCCTGAATGCGGGCTGCTGACAATTCTTGATGCTGATAAAGAAGGATTTTTACGTTCGCGAACATCACTGATCCAAACGATTGGGCGTGCCGCGCGTAATGCGGATAGTAAAGTCATTCTCTATGCAGATAAGATGACCGACTCAATGAAGGCAGCACTTGATGAAACACAACGCCGACGCAGTAAACAGATGGCGCATAACGCCGAACATGGGATCACACCGCAAACTATTATCAAGAAAGTAATGGATCTGACCGCAGGCTTTAGCGCCAAAGATGATGGCAAAAAGGAAAAACTTCCTAAATCACGTAAAGAATTGGAAAGCACCATCCGCAAATGTCGCGCAGAAATGTTGCGTGCCGCAGAAAACCTTGATTTTGAAGAAGCAGCAAAACTGCGTGATCGCATTCAAACCCTGGAAAATCATGAAATCATGGTCAGTTGAACGTAATTATGAGGGGCGTTATGTCAGGTGTATTGAAAAAAATACGATTATGACTTATCTATGGCCAATAGACGTATGAACACGTATGAAGGATTTTACCCATGTTTATTCAAACCCAGGAAACACCTAACCCAAACACATTGAAGTTTTTACCCGGGCGAACAGTGGTGGCAAATGGCTCGATTCATATCGATTCCCGTGATGAAGCTGCACAAATTCCCTTAGCAAACGAGCTTTTTCAGATTCCAGAGGTTGAGAGTGTTTTTTTGGCGAAAGATTTCGTCAGTGTGTCGAAAACACCTGATTCTGAATGGTTTTTGGTAAAAGCCGATGTAATTGCAACATTAATCGACTATTTCGTTTCAAATAAGCAGGAAATCGACAGTACAGCCCTTGAAAAAGAGGACGAGAGTACCAATATTAATTATACAGACGAAGAAAAACAAATAATTACTGAGATCGAGGATCTGATTGCAACAAAGATCCGGCCCATGGTGGCAACAGATGGCGGTGATATCGTTTTTCACAAGTATGTAGAGGGGCGCGTTTTTGTGCGCTTGCAGGGGGCTTGCTCAACATGTCCAAGTTCCACAGCTACTCTCAAGATCGGCGTCGAAAATATGCTGCGCCATTACATACCTGAAGTCACGGAGGTCGTTGCAGCCTAAACAGATTTTAAGGAGGTTTGTTCACATGATGAATACGACAAAACAACGTTTAATGTCCCTTTCTTTTGCTTTTGTTGTAATGACAATATCAGTTCTGTCACTACAAACGCTTATCGTGCCCGGTGTAATGAATGCGGTTGCGCCGATTAAAACACCTGCGAATCGTAAGTGTGCGAAGTTTCAAGAGGCGATGGATCACGTTCGTCGTTTTGAGGGTGGTTATGCAAATTGTAAGCATGACCGTGGTGGTGAAACAAAATATGGTATTTGTAAGCGTTCATACCCCAAGGTTCAAATTGCGAAACTTTCATGGAATGATGCGTGTGATATTTATTTCAAGGATTTTTGGGTAAACAATAATCTGCATGGAATTCACAACAAAGCCGTTGCAGTTAAACTGCTGGATATGTGTGTGAATATGGGTGCAGGGCGTTGTGCAAAAATTACACAACGTGCTATGAAACGTTTGGGACATGATGTGTCTGCACGTGACTTTAGCCCTGAAATGATTGATGAGCTTAATACACTTGATGGTGATAAGCTTGTTGACGCACTTCGTGTGGAGGCAAAAGATTTTTATCTGCGTCTTGCGCAAAATAACAAGTCACAGAAGATCTTTCTCAATGGATGGTTACGTCGCGCATCTGCCTAACAGATGAATTAATCCATCAAGGATACATCAGGTTTGCGTGAGGTCGCTGTAAATGCAGTGGCCTCAAACCTGTAGTAGATAAGATCAAAACGATTGCGGCTGCTGCCTTTTATCCATACTTTTAAGAGGGAAGGGGTGTTCTCAGCATCAGGTGTTACCAAATCATGGCGCATGACCATCTTATTAAACGCGAGATAATGTTTGTTCTGTTTAAGATCGTGCACGAATACTTTTAGGT
>CAYGTJ010000039.1:0-7693 GCA_964352755.1 uncultured Alphaproteobacteria bacterium | reverse complement strand
CCCTATGGGTGATGCGTATGATAAGGATATGGATTCTGACATTGCAGATATGTGCAACATTCAAAAATCAGCGGGAGCCGCAGGGAGTATTACTGCCGCACAATTTTTGCAACGATTTGTGAATGATGTGACCTGGGCGCACATTGATATTGCCGGGGTGGCTGATTCGAATCGTGACCGTTCTTTATGTGCAAAGGGAGCGACAGGTTTTGGTGTTCGTTTACTTGATCGTTACGTGCGCGATTTCGTAGAAAAGAAATGACAAAAGCTTTAGCGATATCAGCATATGGTCATCATGATCGCCTTTTGATTCGAACGCTTCCGCGGCTTCTTGAAAAAATTCGTGAAAGTGACGTGCGCGCAGTTGTGCTTGTGGCAGAGGATGATCTTGCTGGCGTGGACAAGGGGTTGTGGACGTATACGCCACTTGGTTTTTTGCCCCATGGGTCGGCAGCAGCTGGTCATCCTGAGCATCAACCGATATGGGTGACCTCGACGCTAGAAAACCCAAACGATGCCCGTGTGCTCGTTGTTTACGACTATTCACCAGAGGGGATTGGTGATTTTGCGTCAAAATTTGATCGTGTGCTTGATTTGTATCGGCGTGATGATCGTGCATCCACAGAGATGTTTCATGAACGTTTGCAGGTATATCGAGCGATTGGGGCGAATATTACGGCATGGCGCGATGATGGCACTTGGAATAAAGACGAAGACCTGATAAAAAGCTCCTAGTGTTTATGGTGTTAGTAACGGAGAAAATTTACACATGACAAAACAACAAACATTTTCAATAATTAAGCCTGATGCAACGCGTCGTAATTTGACGGGTGCTATTAACGCCATGATCGAGGGTGCGGGGCTTCGTATTGTTGGGCAAAAGCGTCTGCACTTAACGTCTGATCAAGCGGCTTCTTTTTATGATGTTCATAAAGAGCGTTCTTTTTTTCCCGATCTTTGTGCGTTTATGACGTCGGGCCCTGTGGTTGTGCAGGTTCTAGAGGGTGATAATGCTGTTGCAAATTATCGCGAGATCATGGGAGCCACAAATCCTGCGAATGCTGATGAAGGCACAATTCGCAAGGTTCACGCTGAATCTATCGAGGCAAACTCAGTTCATGGTTCTGATAGCCCGGAAAATGCGGCGATTGAGGCTGCGTTCTTTTTCGCAAAAACAGAGATCGTCGGCTAGTGTCCTTGAGGGAGGTATGTAGCTATCGTTTTGTGTTTGGGGTTCTGTGTCTTCTCCTGCCTGTTTATGCGGGGGAGATTCTGCCGGATCGCAACGTATTTCATGTACGTGATGTTCACATTGCGTCTCATGAGGAAAGCGGTGTTAAGGCTCAAGTGAATGCAAAGAACCAGGCGTTAAAGCTTGGGTTTGATCGTTTGGTGCGCCGGATAACCCTGGGTGTTCCTCCGGCGTATCTTTTTGCCTATGATGCCAAGCAAATCACTCCCTTTGTTGAGAGTTACAACGTTACGAATGAGTTGCGCGCCAATGACTCCTATCAAGCAACGTTTGACATAGTTTTTTCAAAGCGAGCCATTCTCGATGTTTTTGCGGGCGCCGATACGAAAGCCGTAATTACGACCCAATCACCCGTGCTTTTAGTTCCTGTGTTAAGGCAGGGAAAAACTGTGAGTATTTGGGGTGCGCAAAATACGTGGGCTGAGTATTTGAAAAACGCTAAGGTGCATAGTCCTTTGCAACCGTTTCGCCTCCCCCGGGGGGATCTTTTTGATATGAGTACGTGGCCGGTGACCGTTTATCCCCGTTTTCGCCAAAGTGTGGGAAAATCTTTTGGTTCCCAATATTATGTCAGACGGGTTGTTGTGGCTGAACTTACCCGGGATGCAGAGGGACAGGCCGGGTTGAATTTGGTTGCTTATGATATTGAAACGGGAAATCTACTGAATAGTCAGTCGCTAAATCTCGCGGCTACCGATGAAACCGCGGTTGAACGTCAGGCCATAACCTATGTGGTTGATTTTATGGAATCCTTGGCCAAGTTATCGCGAAAAGATGTTGATGCCGCCCCAACCCAAGAGAGTATTGTTGTATCCGTTCATCACAATGGACTGGACGATTATGAAGCATTGCTCGATGAAATCGTGCGTGTGAGGGGTGTGGCCGGTTTACAGCAGTTGCGCGTGAGTACAGCATCAGCCCATGTGCGTGTGGTTTTTGCCACATCTTTTGAAGACTTGATTCGTGGATTTGAGGCAAAAGGCTATACGCTCGTGCGATCAGGACAGCAAATTATGTTGAAACGATCATCACGAAATACAGACAAACGATTAAATCATGTGGCAATTAAAAGGTTACAGCCGGTTCAGACATCTGATTTATTGGCCTAGTACAGTACCTCTGGGTCTCTTTCGCATCTGTCTGAGTGTCGTTCCTAAGTGTTGCATTCTTGTTTTGCACGCGAGTTATATTCTTAAAGAGAATATATTAAATTCTAAAAACAAATAAGTAATGTCAAAAATGTCATACCCTGTGATAGTTTTGGCGCAATAAAACTAAGCACTGGTAAAAATACCGGTAAAGCTTTAGTCGAATTGTTGACTTTAGTCTGACTCAAGCTAATTGTGTGGTTATATAAAGAAAGAACACACAATGTTTAAAAACCTTAAGTCAGGGGGGGTATTTAAACACTTTTTATTGGCAACAACGTTTGTCACATCTATTTCATACGCAGGAATGAGCAATCTCTCCGCAAGTGCCGCCGCAAGTGCATCAAGTGCTGGTGGGATTCCAACAGCCACCGAAGTCGCAGCGATGCAAGGAGTCATCGACTCTTTAGCTCCTCTTCCAGGTGCAGCCGCATCTGCTGAAAGACTACAAAGCCCTGCTGAACAGGATAAATTTCGTCTAGAAACATTGGCATTAGTAAAGCGTCTCAAAATACCAGTCTCAGAAGATTCAGTAGCTGGTGCTGTTCGTGCGCTCTTAGATGAGCGTGTTCGCTTGGCTGGTGTTATTGTTGAAATCAATGCAATGGAAACCGGAAGCACGGCCACAGGGACATCAAGCGTAACATCCCCAGATAGGCGTGACGCAACATACCTTCTTGGTAAAAAAGCACGTGCGGTACAGCGCCGCCTTGCAAGCGAAGGTGCTTTTGCACCTGGATCGCCCGCAGATTTAGCGCTTCCAATGGCTGATGCGGAGTCTGACCTAGAGCGTGCCAATCGCGAAGAAAATGAAACATTACGCGCTGAACTCGATGAATCGCAAACGACGCGCCGTGCGGCAGAGAGTAAACTTGCGGAAGTAACCGCTGCTCTAGAGACACTGCAGGAGACCGCCCTCGTGGCTGCGGCTACCGCTGAAAGAGAAATAGCAACGCTTGCGGCTAGTGACACTGCCAAGGCTTCTGAACTCGACGATCTTCGCCGTCAACTAGCCATTCTAAGAGCAACAAAACAACGCCTCGAAGCAGCAACAACGACGCATTCTGGGGAAATTGACACGCTCCACGCGGAAATGGCAACGGCCGATCGTCGTATTGAGGAACTCACAGCCGGCAACACTGCGAAAGCCGCAGAGCTTGCTACTCTACGTAGCCAGCTAACAGAGCTTCGGGAAGTAAAGCGACTGCTTGAACAAGAAAAGCAAGAGCAGGAGCAATCTTACAAGGATGCCTTGTCTGTGGCTGACCGTGCCAAGGCGGAGGCCGAGGAAGTGCTTACAGCTAAAACAGCTACGTTTGAACGTGAAGCAATGCGCATTGCAGCTGAGTTAGAGGATGCGCGTTCTAAAGCTATTGCCGCACAAACACAGCATGAGAAAGATATTGTAAGCGCGAAAGCGGAGTTACTTGCAGAACAGCGCGAAATTGCCCGTGGTTTTCTCGCAGAAGCTGCGCAAAAGCACAAGAGAGATTTGATAGAAATCCAGGAGCGTTTATCACGCGAATCTACAGAAGCACTCGCGCGTCAAAAAGAAGAACTTACCACTGCCTATGGCGCACAGGTACGTGACGTTGAAAGGACTGCGCAACAAAAGCACGAGGCATTGGCGGTAAAACACGCTGAGGCTCTTGCGAAGCTAGCACATGAGGGCGGCGGTGCCGTTTCTGAGGCTCTTGCAGAACAGAAGCGTTCGCTGGAGGCTGCGCATGCGCGTGAGTTTGCGCGTATCCAGGACGAAAGTTCCCTAGCGTTAGCAGCTGCAAATAAAGCAAACGTACAAGCGCTCAGCGACCTTAAACACAGGCTTGATAGTGAGAAAGAAGAAGCTCTAACAGCTCTTTCGGAAGAGCATAGTCTATACATTGCCCAAATACGATCAGAATTTGCTGCTGAAAAAGAAGCCCTTGAACGTACCACAGAGGATAAAATTGAAGCTGCAAAACAAGAGCTCTCTAAACGTTTAGAAACGGCGACTGGTTCAGCGGAAGATCAACTTGTTCCGTTACGAGCGGAAATCGAGGAGGCACGTAAAGACCTTAAACGCACACAGATGGAAGCGCGTTCATTGACAGCTCGTCTTCGTGCGCTAGCAAGTGAAAGAGACGAGCTAAAAGGTGCCACCACACAATTGGCCGCTGATATTGAAGCCGCAAAAAGCAAGCATACCGCTGAAATGACCAGCGAACGTGAGGCCGCGCGTCGTATAGAACAAGAAACAGCCCAAAAACTCACTGAGCAAAAAGAACACCATGCAAAAGAGTGTGAAGACCTTCAGGCCAAAAATGCAGCCCTGAAAGTGCAAGTAGGCGACGCTAGGGAAGCTCAGGAACTGGAAACACATCGTGCACATGCTTTTCAAAACAGTCTAGGCGATGCAGAAGATGGGATTTCAACGATTGCGGACGTTGCTGGGGTTCTCGTCCCAACTACCGATGATGCAGGTTCCCCAGCTGAAGACTGGGTTTCTCATGTTGTAGGAAATCTTCGATCTCTGTTAGAACGCGTATTACCTGATTATGGTACTGCACGCGCACATGCGGGTGTTAATGAAGGTGACCTGCTTGCTGTTGCCGTAGAGGGACTTGTTCGTGATCAAACAGATGCAAGAGATGCTGCCGCACGACTCCGCTCAAGACTAGGGGGAGATGAAGCGCCTCCTTTAAGCGCTCTTGCAAGTAATGTACTGTCCCAGCTCGCAGCTGAAGAAGATAAATCGAAAGCTCTTGAAGAAGAACGGGGGGCAACACTGCGTGTTCTATCAAGTTTCGCAGGGCGAACTGCAAACGAAAAGGCTGAATTAGCACTTGCAACACTCACCCGTTACTTAGGAGAAAGGGATGCGGCTCGGACTCTCGGCGATGCTCAGGCAACGCGTTTAGATTCGTTAAATGTAGAGATGCGTCGAATGAAAGAGTCGGATGAAACAGTTAGACAGGCCGTAAGCTCGGCTCTATCGGAAAGTGATGTCCTCGCTGATGTGTCAACACTTGGTCTAGTTGAGGCACTGATAAGTCAGGCACACCCCCAAGAACGTGAAACCCTCATTGCGAGCTCAGCATCAGCTGCAGGAATGGCTAAAGACGGATCTATTCAAGACCGTCCCCGAAAAGCCTCACGTAGATCACATCAAACCGCAGCACTCCTGGAGGACGAAGATACCTCAAACCCATGTTGTGTGTGTTTTGGGGCTACGTGTTGTTAATAAGTGTATTTAATTAGAAAAGGAAATGAAAATGAAAAATAAACTAACATGTTTAACACTATGGGCGGCTTTAGCGGCAACCTATGTACAGGCTGATACTGTTGCTAAGCCTTCGTCAGAGAAAAACTGGTCTGCATCGATCAGCTTAGATGGTACCGCAAATATTATGACCGTGACGCATAAGATAAGGTCGGCCGCGGTACACAAAAACTGGAGCAACACAAACTCAACCCAAAGAAGAGTTTTGCCAGGGGCAACAGTGCAGGCAACCTACAATGTTCATCCAAAGTACTACGTTGGTTTGGAGGGGTCATTGCGTCTAGGTGATATAAAAAGCACTGAGACACAGTACCAAATTACGACAAATCAGCGAGAGATTACTCATCTTCGTCGGATGTCTCAACTGTTGAATGCTGGTTTGCTTTTTGGGTATAAGTTTACTGACATGGATATTAACATTAAATTAGGCGTCTCATCAGCACGTGTGCGGCATGCATCTTTATTTAAGGTCAATAGGATAGGAACATTACATTATAAGAAAAATGTTTCTGGCTACTATCTAGGTGTTGGAGCAAGTAAGCACGTGTTCAAAAACTTTTACATTGGCCTAGATTATGAACACGCTATGTACCACAATGAAAATAAAGACTTCTACTACTCTGACGGTTTTCCAATCACCCACGGATTTTATAAGGGGAATGCGAAAATTGACACGCTTAAGCTTCGTTTGATTTATAAGATCTAAATTCCAAGCGACCTTAAACAGAGATCGTACATATTGAAAAAGCCCTGCAGTTCTGTGCAGGGCTTTTTCATATTCCAGTGATAGTGATTCATTGATCTTGTTAAGTGCCCAAGGTACGCCGTGAATTATATGCCGCTTGTAACGTGCCATCATCAAGGTAGTCAAGCTCTCCACCCATGGGGACTCCGTGCGCGAGAGAACTCACCAGGGTATTGAATGGTTCAAGGTGTTTTTGTACGTACTGTGCGGTTACTTGCCCGTCAAGCGTTGCCGGCAATGCTAAGATCACCTCGGTGATTTCTGCTGCGTGAAGGCGTTCTTTTAATGAGTTCAGGGTTAAATCCTCTGGGCCTATGCCATCAATAGCAGACAGTACTCCCCCCAGGATGTGATAACGTCCTTTAAAAAAATGCGCGCGCTCTAGCGCCCATACATCTGAAACATCCCCCGTTACGCAGAGCACATGATTATCACGCTCAGTGTTGGCGCAAATATGACACGGATCTGTCACATCGAGATTATGACAGGTCGTACACGTTTTCAGCGTCAGGTGAACCTCTTGCAAGCGATGCATCAGCGGTTCCATGATGGTTTCGCGATGTTTCATTAAATGAAGAGCGATACGTCTGCCTGAGCGACTCCCAAGTCCTGGGAGTTTCGCAAGTAGTTGAATTAGCTGATCGATTTCTTTGGCCATAATCTAAAAAGGAAGATTCATGCCAGGGGGAAGATTAAGCCCGGCACCTGCTTTTTCCATTTCTTTGTTCGCGGCAGTATCAGCCTTTTGAAAGGCATCGTTGTAGGCTGCGATAATCAAGTCCTCGAGGATTTCTGTGTCATTGTCCTTCAAAAGCTGTGGGTCGATCGTGATGGATTTCATTTGGCCTTTTCCATTTAAGACCATTGATACCATGCCACCACCCGATTCACCGCTTGCTTCGATGGTTTTAACTTTTTCTTGAGCGTCGCTTACTTGTGCCTGCATTTTTTGCGCTTGTTTCATAAATTGTGCAAAATTTCGCATGGGGGTTCCTTTCAAATTTTTCTAAGTTTAGTGCGTTGTGGGTTTGATATCAACGACAGTTGCGCCGGGAAAGGCCTCTAATGCCTTGCTCACCAGGGGATCATTGGTTGCGTTCTGAATTTTCTGCGTGTGCTCGGCCTCGTTTTGCTCCGCTTTTGTAGGAATCGCGTGATGGTGTTCGGCGAGTTCCTCAATGCTGATATCCCACGTCATGTCACCGCCAGTGCTAAGACTATTCAAGAGTGCACCGAGGCGCTTGGCTAGATCTCGAGTCGCATGATTGTCGGCAGCGAGGTGTAAT
>CAYGTJ010000038.1:0-7794 GCA_964352755.1 uncultured Alphaproteobacteria bacterium | reverse complement strand
GCCCGCATCTAAGCGCACAATACCTCGGCACATTTGAATTAATCTCAGGGATTGCGGGGCTTTGCATTGCGGCGCACCTGTGGTCACCAGAAAAATCACTTCAAAATTTTCAGATTCCGCTTGTTCCTGCCTTCGTAATAGGTCTACATTATTGTATGTTTCTTCAATATTGGTAGGTGTCATGAAACTCAACGATCTTTCCGCAAAATTAATTCGCCCCGCGCAAATAGATAAACCCACAGGCGTGGTTCTTTTCCTGCACGGGTACGGTTCAAACGGTCACGACATGATCTCACTCGCTGATCATTGGGCGTCGGATCATCCTGATATTGCCTTCATTGCACCAAATGCGCCTATTAATCATGAATCCAGTGCTTTTGGATATCAATGGTTTAGTCTCAATGACCGATCCCACGAAAACATCATGGAAGGGCTCGCCCACACAACAAGCGTTATCAATCCGCTGATCGAGGATATTACGCAGAAATGGGGTATTCCCAGTCACAGAATTGTCTTCGTTGGGTTTTCTCAAGGATGCATGCTCGGTATCTATCACGGACTGTACAGCAAGTTCACGTTCGGTGGTGTCATTGGATTTAGCGGGCGCGTCATCCCCAACAGCCACGTGAGCCCTGCACACAAGCCCCCACTTTTGCTTATTCACGGGGGTGATGATGATGTTATCCTTCCTGAGGATTATCACGAAGGGTTAGGTTATTTGCATGAGCACCGCGTGGGGTACGAGGCACTTTTCCGCCCTCATCTCGCCCATAATATTGATGACGCAGGCATTCAGGCAAGCAAACGCTTCCTCAATCGTATTTTTGTAAAACCTCAAAACTAAAACGAGACGTAATTCGCAAAGGATAACTTGCATGAATATGCCGAAAATTGGATTTATTGGTGCTGGTAACATCGGGGGAACAGCGGCGTTACTCGCGTGTGTGTCAAAACTTGGGCGTGTCGTTCTTTTTGATATTCATGAGGGAACAGCCAAAGGCAAAGCCCTTGATATTGCTCAATCGTTACCAATACAAAATGTTGCGATGCCCATCACGGGAACATCTAACACCCGTGATCTTGAGGGGTGTGATGTGGTGATTATTACGGCGGGATCCCCGCGAAAACCAGGCATGTCACGGGACGACCTCATCGAAGTGAACACCAACGTAATGCGCAGCTGTGCCGACATTGTCACAAACAATTGCCCCAAGGCATTTTGTATTATCGTGACGAATCCACTTGATGCCATGGTATGGGCATTTGCAAAGTCCTCAGGATTACCCAAGCACATGGTTGTGGGAATGGCCGGTATTTTAGACACCGCTAGATACCGCCATTTCCTTGGGGATAAATTGGCCTGTGACCCCTGTCAAATTCAGGCCTTGGTTTTAGGTGGTCATGGGGATTCGATGGTGCCACTTCCATCATACACAACGGTTGGGGGAATTCCCTTGAAGCAACTCGTTGCACGTGGAGAACTAACCGATGACGAACACGAGGCAATCATTACCCGCACACGCATGGGTGGTGGTGAAATTGTTGGCCTCCTCGGGAATGGATCCGCCTATCACGCCCCAGCGGCGGCGACACTTCAAATGGCACGTGCATTTTTGTATGATGAGAAAAAAACATTGCCGTGTGCCGGATATCACGAGGACATTTTCGGGATTTCGGACATATATGCAGGACTTCCCGTCACCATTGATGCATCGGGGGTAACGGCGTGTGACGTTCCTGAACTAACACCAGATGAGAAAACAGCGCTGATTCAATCGCTTAAGGATGTGCGCACACTTTGTGATCGTGTTGAAACTTTTTTGAATTAGGAGAAACTGATGAAACGTGCCCTTTTTCGCGGAATCGTTGCCATTCCAGGAATCTTAGCTGGAATGCTTAGTTGTGCCGCCTGTCCCATGTGCTTACCCTTATACGCAACACTTATTACATTCCTGGGCGTTAATACAACAGATGCAAACGTTTATCTAACCCTGATTATGTATAGTTCATTGCTTACCAGTTTGTGGTTGATGTTCACAGCCACGCGTCGCAATAACAGCGGGTGGTTTGTATTCGTAACCGCATTCGTGTTCGCAGGAACAATCATATTTGCACGCGTAACCTGCAATACGTGGGTGTTATACGCGTCTTTATTTGGCTATTTTAGCCTCTTTTTTTCGAGTAAATATGCACGCCGGGGTGGGAAAGCCACCCACTAAAACACAGTCTCCTAAACACATACTATGACGGACACACGGGCTCATCATCGGCCAGGTTAACCTTTTTCCAATGGCCTTTATTGAATCGCCATACAAACACCAGGATATTTGCCACCACAAAACCACTCTGTGACACCCACGTATAAGCTGGATCAATCGATGCATATATGGCAATAAAGAAAATCGGTAAAACACCAAACACCCACGCATTGATCGAGTTCGCAAGCATAATAAAACGTGTATCCGCCGCCGCTGTCAGAACACCGGCATAAATCCAGGCAATTCCATCCACTGCGGCGTACAACGCCACTAAAACCATGGCTGATTGAACGGCTGTCATAATCTGATGATACTCAGCCGGGCTCATACTTTTACATAAAAATTGTGAAATAATCGCATCAGGAAACAGAATAATAGGCGAAAACACAAGAACAATGCACGCCAGCATAAATATAATTCCATGCCTTAAGGCATTATGAACATGCGCAATCTTGCGCGAACCCAGAGCGTTTGCCACAACTGTTGAAACAGATCGTTCCACCCCGTGGATGAGATGGGCTACAAAAACGAACATCGCATGAAATACACTAAACGTTGCCACGTGAACCAGGCTAATGGTCGCAATAATATACGATACAACGACCCATGCACCCAACTCAACCATTGCCGTCACCGATGAAGGCAGTCCAATACGAATGCATTCCCAAAATAGTTTTGCATCATACGTCCAGTTCAGTGTTCCATATTTCTGACGATAGCCTCGACTCAAAAAGATAACAAAGAGTACTGTTGCTTCAAATGTTTCTGCAATGATTGTCGATAAAATAGCCCCTTTAATCCCCATGGGTTCAACGTAACCACCATATCCAAGTGCCAGCACAACGCATAAAACAGCATTGATCACATTTGCAAGGATCGCACCAAAGGTCACGATTTCCGTCTTTCCAATAGCCGTAAAAAAGCTATTCAGGGCATATACAAAACACGTGGGCAACAGAAAATACATCGCCCACGAGAAATATACAGCCCCCTGTTCACGTACCAACGGGGCTAAAATGTATTCTGGCAATATTTCGGCCAAAGGAATAGCAACGATATTAAGGCCAAAGCTGAGCCAAATCATCTGCCATACGGGGGACGCCACACGTGAGAGCTTCCCCGCCCCATTGTACTGGGCGGCAAAAACCTGCGAAATGCTCACAATACTGTGAACGCCCATCGATATGGCGGCAAATGCTGTCCCCGCTGCGGTGAGTGCAATTACCGATTCCATTGAATAGTTGGCAAGCACCAAACGATCCACCAAAAACATCCCCCCGCGCGAAATAAAGCTCACAACAAGTGGAATCGTTAGCCAAAAGAACTCAGCAAATGATCCCGATGGATAACGTGTTAAACGGTTGCTTGTATCCATTAGGATGTCACCTTTGTGAAAAGATTGTGAAAGTTAGCACTCGTCACCTGGGCGATCGTATCAACGGAAACATGATGAAGGTCTGCCAACACTTTTGCCGTATGAATGACGTAGCTTGGCTCATTGGGTTTTCCCCGATACGGAACCGGTGCCAGGTACGGCGCATCAGTTTCAATTAATAGCTTATCACGCGGTACAGTCGCCAGCACATTCCTGATATCATCTGCCTTTTTGAACGTGACAATACCTGAAACAGAAATGTAAAATCCGAGCGCCAAGGCCTCATCCGCCAAATACTGTGTTCCACTAAAACAGTGAATCACGCCACGCGCTTTGCCTGCAAATTTTTTCAGAACCGCAATTGTGTCCTCTTCAGCGTCCCGAGTGTGGACAATAACTGGGAGATTTTTTTCAACACCGGCCTCAAGATGCGCTTCAAACATTGCGATCTGAATATTTTTGGGACTGTGGTTGTAATAGTAATCTAATCCCGTTTCACCAAAGCCCACAACCTTTTCCCGGGCAGACGCCGTACGCAGAAACGTGCCTATTTCGTCAGGACTTGGATGGTTCGCAACATCGCCCGACTCATGGGGGTGAACACCAACACTCGCCCACACATTCGGATAGTTCATAGCTATATTATATACATCTTCAAATTCTTGTAATTTGGTATTTATACACAACATCTTGGTGACGTTCGCATCCCGTGCTCGCGCCATCACACCGGGCAGATCATCCGCCAAATCCCCATAGTTCAGGTGACAATGACTATCGATAAAGTGCGCCTTTGTCTCCATTATGGTGTCCGTTGGTGATCCGGCCTCACCCTTACTGTGTGTATCAGCTGAGGACATTTTCACTTACCTCAAGGCGTGGAAATAACTGGCGAAGATCAGCTGATAAAGCCTCACCCGAAACCAACGGATTGCTATTAATATCTGCAAAAGTGCCTTTTCCTGATTCCACCTGTAGCATGCCCAACAATGTGTTCGCCGTATCAGGCATTAACGGTTGCAAATAGATACCAACCATACGAAGTGTTTCAAGCAACGTATACAAAACCGTGCCTAGGCGCGGAACGTCTGTTTTTCTCAGCTCCCATGGTTTTTCACTATCAACATAGCGATTTGCCTCCGCGATAATCGCCCAAATTCGTTGAATCATCTGATGAATCATCTGGTTGCTCATATCTTTGCGAATCTGCACGTGTGTATCCCGGGCACATGTCAGCAGTGCGTTATCAACGTCGCGAAATTCATCCACCTCAGGGATCGTCGCATCGGCATGCTTATGAACGAAACTCAGAACACGCTGGGCAAGATTCCCCAAATCGTTGCTTAATTCTGTGGTCACCCGCGAGCGCAAAGACTCCTCAGAGAAATCACCGTCATTTCCAAACGGCATTTCACGCATTAAGAAAAACCGCGCTTGATCAACGCCGTAAGCCTTTACAACCTCAAAAGGATTCAACGTGTTGCCAAGAGATTTTGACATTTTCTGCTTGTCCCGTGTCCACCATCCGTGGGCAAACACACGTTTTGGAGGCTTCAGCCCCGCGGCCATAAGGAACGCCGGCCAATAAACAGCATGAAAGCGTAATATATCTTTCCCAACAATATGGAGAGACTCATCCCAAAAAGGAAACATGTCAGAGCGCGTGTCAGGGTAACCGAGTGCCGTAATATAATTCGTTAGCGCATCAATCCACACGTACATAATGTGCCCAGGTGCATCAGGAACACTAATTCCCCAGTCAAAGGTCGTCCGCGAAACGCACAGGTCTTTTAAGCCCCCTTTTACAAAGCCCAAAACTTCATTGCGTTTGGACTGAGGGCAGATAAACCCTGGATTTTCCTCATAAAACGATAGCAATTTATCCTGCCACGCGGAAAGCCGGAAGAAATAACATTCTTCCTCTACCCATTCAACCGGTGCTCCCGTTGGTGCCTTGCCATCGGTAATATCGGCCTCATCGTAAAACGCCTCATCACGCATGGCGTACCACCCCGAATACGTCGATACATACACCTGGTCATTGGCAATCAACTGTTTCCATAGAGCCTGCGCTGCCTTTTTATGACGGTCTTCGGTCGTGCGGATAAAAACATCATTACTGATGTTATAGGCTTCATTGAGCTGAACAAATCGCTTAGCCACATCATCAACAAATGCCTGTGGATCCATTCCTTTGTCCTGGGCAGATTTTTGCACTTTTTGCCCATGCTCATCTGTTCCTGTGAGAAAAAAGACCTCGTGTCCATCGAGCCGCTGAAAACGTGCGCACACATCAGCCGCCACAGACGTATACGCTTGACCTAATCCAGGATCCCCATTCACGTAATAAATTGGTGTCGTTACATAAAATTTAGACATAGTCATCTGCTTTAAAAAAATGGGTCAAAGATTTGATAGACTTTGACACAATACGCTCTGCAAATCGAGGTTTAGAATGCGATACTGATCAACATTTTTCACAAGGCTGTCATATGTTTGCATCAACTGTGTGATGTGCCGACGCGTCCGTGTGTTTTCCCCAGTACCAGCATCTCTACCATCAGCACTGATTTCCTGGAGGAGAATTCGCTCAAGAAACCCAAGTTGAAGACTCCATTGGCCTCTTGTTGCTGGCGTAAACCATTTACTCACAAACGAAACCACAGGTGATTTAGGTGCACGCCCCTGGATCAACTGCGTTGCCTCCGATACAAACTGACTCATCTGGGTTCCCAACACATCATTCACGATACCGGGCTGTCCTGCCGCAAGCTTAAGAATTGCCGGCGAAATAGGCTCATCATAACGCGTTGCCACCCGAGTCATTTCATCATTACTAAGCACGGAGAAATCAATTTTTATAAGACGTGAACGCAGTGTAGGAAGGAGTTTTTGCACACTATGATTAATGACCAATATGCAGGCACGCGCCGGGGGTTCTTCAATCGTTTTGAGAAGGGCATTCGCCCCCGCAACACTCAAATCATCAACAGCATCAATAATCAAAATTCGATAGTCTTCAGATTTTGCTGCTGTGCGGTGAAAAAAATGCAGTATTTCCCGAACACGTGCCAAGGGAATGTGCGCCCCATCTTCAAGAGGGTCAAACTTTAGATAACGAACGTTTGGGTGTGACCCTTGGATGATTTGGCGTTTAACTATCTCACGCTGAGTGCCGTCGCTCTCGACCAGGGAATTGCTATCGCCTGAAACCACTAAGTGGGCTGCGAATTCCAGGGCAAGTGTGGCCTTGCCAATGCCCTGAACGCCCTGAAACAGAAGCCCTTGAGGGATACGTTGGGTACGAACATAATGATCGAGTGTTTGACACACACGCTGATGACCTATCGTATTCTGACTCGCAAAGGGGGAAACAGACATTATTGCTCTGCACATACTGTGTTGTTTTGCAATTGAGGATAACGCGTTGCCAAACGGGTCACCAGATCTTGATGGGTTTCATGGGGGCTATCCATTGCATTGATCACCACCATGCGATCATCACATTCGCGTGCAAGTGTATGAAAAGCCTTGCGAATTTGTGCATGAAAAGAAACCGGACGCTGATCATAGCGATCTTTGTCCTTGGTTCGTTCACGCATGCGTTTTTGCATTTCTTCTTCCGTGACCTCAAGAACAAATGTCAGATTCGGCCAAAAATCACCGATCGTTTGTGCATATATTTCATCAACGCGCGCTTTCCCCAGCGCGCCAACAATTCCTTGATATACCCGACTCGAATCTTGAAAACGATCGCAGATAACCCATTTTCCCGCCGCCAATGCTGGTTTAATAACCGTTTCAATATGTTCATTACGATCGGCAAGCAAAAGAAAATACTGACTCAACAAACTCATTTCGGGGAGTGTGGGATCAAGGAGAATCTTGCGAATAACCGCCCCGTGTGGGCTACCGCCAGGTTCTTTCGTCACAATGTGTTCGATACCCTGATACGTGAGGAGATCAGAAAGCAGCGATATTTGGGTGGTTTTACCCGTTGCCTCACCACCCTCAAAGCTTAAGAAAACACCTTTTGCTGACGACATTATTCACTATGCCCAAATAAGAGATAACGAACAGCATGGGTAATTTTTCCAATAAAGCCAATACTTGGAACATCTGATGTTGCATAAACAGGGACATTGATTTCATCCATAATTGATG
>CAYGTJ010000037.1:0-7867 GCA_964352755.1 uncultured Alphaproteobacteria bacterium | reverse complement strand
AATCCCGGTGCCGACGATGTTGCCGACAACAAGTGAGGTTGTTGACCAAATGCCGAGTGTTGGCTTAGATACTGGTTGTGTCATTGTTTCTATCTCTCATTTTGATCGACGCTTTGTTTTGCGTAGGGTAAAATTTGATCGCCATAGTACGTCCAAATTGCCAATCCAACAATATGTAATCCAAGCATTAATAGAACGACACTAAAAGCACTGTGATTATAGACGTGCCCAACCACCACCACAGCAACTGCCGGAATCAGCAGTTCAACAGTTGTGTAGGCGGCGGATGCATAGCCCTTGTCCCGTCGTCCAACCTCAATCGCACGCAGACCAAGGTTGGGGAACAGCAACCCCAAACACCCACAAATAGGAAGCATACAAACAATAAGCGTTATTGGATGATCCGGGATAAAATAAGCCACCAGGGTAAACGCCAAACAACAAATCGTACTGATCCTAAGGGCTTTGGCAATAATTACGTCGGGCTCAAAAGAGTTGGTCAGGAGGCGATTCGTTATCGTTCCTGCAATAAAAACACACACCAATATCAACTGGTAATAGGGATATTCGTGCGCGGGGATCTTAAATTCATTCAAGAATAAAAAAGACATCCCTGAAAGAAAACACCAATACACGCTTGAAACACAGCCCGTCACTAGGGCAAAACGCATAAAGGGCTTGTGCATGAATAAATCACTGTATTTTTGCACTGTGTTTTCTAGGGTAAGAGGTATTTGCGTATCCCGTGCGTCACGTGTTTCGGGTAGTTGGTAGAGGCAAAGCGCAACACATGCAGCCGCAAACGCCACAATCAAGAATGTCCAATGCCACGTAAAGAATGTCACCGTGTATCCCCCAATTACAGGGCCAATTGCGGGTGATATGGCACAGGCAATGCTCATATTTGCGCGTGCCTTGGCAAATTGTCTGCCGGAAAATAAATCCTTTTGCATAGCAACACCCACCGGATAGGTGACACCCGCGCCAACGCCCTGAACAAAGCGAAAGAAAATAAGTAGTTCAATTGAGGGCGCCCATGCACATGCCACGGACATCAGGATAAATACACTTAGTCCCCCAATCATAACTGGTTTGCGACCAAAGTAATCGGAGAGTGCCCCATAGAAGGGCGCAGACAAGGCAAGTCCTGCAAAATTACTGCTCAAGGTCAGCGCGATCATTTCCTGTGAGGTATAAAATTCCTGCATGAGGCAACGGGTGCTGGGAAGATAAATGTCCGTGGCAATCTCAGTGATAAATACACTCAAAAGGATAATGATATTGTGAAGGTAGGGTGATGACGTAAAGAACATAGGTGTATTTCGTGGATGCAATCAAGAGTTGTCAGCTGCGACGCCTACTTGACTCGGGCGGCGAAGCAATAGAATATATCGCGTCAATATAACGAATTGTTGGGGAAAATTCTATGTTTGTTTTTGTTTATCCAGGCCAGGGTTCACAAAAAGTTGGAATGGGGAAAGCCCTCTACGATACGTATGCGCACGCGCGGGAAGTTTTTCAAGAAATTGATGATGCTTTGGAAATGAGCCTTTCAAAAATTTGCTTTGAGGGCTCCCCGGAAGAACTAACAGACACCATCAATGCCCAACCGGCGCTCTACGCGGTGAGTATGGCGCTGGATTGTGTGTTGCAAAAACATTATGGTTTTAATGTTCGTGAAAACGCACGATTTCTAGCAGGACACTCGTTGGGTGAATATACGGCTCTTGGTGTTGCTGGTGTGTTTACGCGTGCCCAGGGCGCTCGTCTTTTACGTGTGCGCGGAAATGCGATGTCACGTGCCGTGGCGCCTGGTGCGGGGGGCATGACTGCTGTTTTGGGTCTTGGAATTGATGATGTGAACCATGTGTGCCAACAGGCATCCCATGCGGGCGTGTGCGTGGTTGCAAACAATAATTGCCCCGGACAGATCGTAATTTCGGGAGCGCGCGCTGCCCTAACTAGTGCGGGCGAGCTGGCCAAAGAAATGGGGGCTAAGCGCGTGATTCCCCTGCCGGTAAGTGGGCCTTTTCATTCACCACTCATGCAATCAGCCGCCGATGCCATGGCGGAGGCCTTGGCTGACGTTTCATTAACCGCGCCGTGTGTCCCTGTGATCGCAAATGTCACCGCCACACCGACCGTGAACGTTGATGATATTCGTGACAATCTCGTGAAGCAAGTGACCGAACAGGTGCAATGGCATCCATCAATGGAATTTGTAAACACCCACGACTTAACCGTTGTTGAAGTAGGGTCAGGCCGTGTGTTGACAGGGCTCATGGGGCGGATTAATCGCGAGACTGAAACGCACGCAATTGAAACGCCAGAAGACATCGATGCCTTTATGAAAATCGTTGAACAAAAATCATAACCAAAAATGGAGTCCCTCATGTTTGATCTCACAGGTAAAAAAGCCCTTATAACAGGTGCCACAGGTAATATTGGTGCGGCGATTGCTCGCTCATTGCATGCGCAGGGGGCTCATGTCGTGCTTTCAGGTACGCGCCAAGAAAAACTCGACACACGCGTTGCAACACTTGGGAGCCGTGCCACGGCAATTGCCTGTGACCTAAGTGATCGATCAGACGTAACCACCCTGGTTTCTCGTGCTAATGATGCAATGGGTGGCCTTGATATTGTTGTGAATAATGCAGGAATCACCCGCGATATGCTTGCCATGCGGCTCAAAGATGACGATTGGGATGCGGTGATCAATGTGAATTTAACATCTGCATTTACCATCGCACGCGAAGCCATAAAAATCCTGATGCGGAATAAATGGGGGCGTATTATCAATGTTTCATCAATCGTTGGTGTGACCGGTAACCCTGGTCAGGCAAATTATTGCGCATCAAAAGCAGGTCTAATCGGCATGACAAAAGCCATGGCAACAGAGGTCGCCACCCGCGGAGTGACACTTAATTGTATTGCGCCCGGTTTTATCAAAAGTGACATGACTGATAAATTGAACGATACCCAAAAACAAGCAATAATGGGGCGAATTCCGGCCAATGCAATGGGGTCACCTGAAGATATCGCAGCAACGGCTGTTTTTCTCGCGAGCAATGAATCTGGCTATATTACAGGGCAAACCCTCCATGTGAATGGCGGCATGGCGATGATATAGCCGGAATTGGAACTGGCGTTTTATTTTCAAGTATGCTAGGTAACAGGTAGGCTGGATGGCTAAAGATTTAACCGTCATTCGTGACACCAATTAAGTAAGGAACAATTAATTATGGCAGATGTTGCAAAAAAAGTTACTGACGTTATTACGAAAACTCTTGAGCTTGAGGCTGATAAAGTGACGCTTGAGTCACATTTTGTGAACGATTTTAATGCAGATAGTCTTCAACAGATCGAACTCGTCATGGCGCTTGAAAATGAATTTGATATTCAAATCCCTGAAGAAGAAGCAAACAACATCCAAACCGTTCAAGACGCGATTAATCACGTTATTAAACTAAGCGCGTAATTCACATGCGGCGCGTTGTTGTCACGGGAATTGGTGCCGTCACCCCTGTTGGGGGTGATGCCACAACGTCTTGGAAAAATCTCCTAGCGGGGAAGTCAGGAATTCGTAAGATCACTGAATTCCCTGTGGATGATTTGAAATGCCAAATTGCGGGGCTGGTTCCGTGTGGTGATTCCAATGGTAATCGCAAGGATGGTGATTTTAACCCCGATGATTGGATGACCCCGGGTGAGCGTAAGCGCACAGATCCATTCGTGGTGTTTGGAATGGCCGCGGCGTGTCAAGCTATTCACGATTCAGGGTGGATGCCCGAGGACGAGGAATCGCGCACCCGAACGGGCGTGTTGATTGGATCGGGTGCCGGCGGATTACAACGTATATATGACACGTCTGTGGCGTTGTTTGATAAGGGCCCGCGTTATGTCAGTCCTTTTTTTATTCCTGCGATGTTGATTAACCTGATTTCCGGGCATGTATCGATTAAATATGGGTTTAAAGGCCCCAATCATTCGGTGGTTACGGCCTGTGCAACGGGCACCCATGCGATTGGTGATGCGTCGCGTCTGGTTGCCTACGGTGATGCGGATGTGATGGTGGCCGGTGGAACCGAGGCATCGGTTTGTCGTTTGGGTATGGCTGGGTTTACGGCGTGCCGCGCGATGAGTACCCAATACAATGATTCCCCCGAAACGGCCTCACGTCCATGGGATAAGGGACGCGATGGTTTCGTAATGGGCGAGGGTGCGGGCGTTGTCGTGCTTGAAGAATACGAACATGCCAAAAAACGTGGTGCCAAAATTTACGGGGAAATCGTCGGATACGGAATGTCCGGGGATGCCCACCATATCACAGCCCCCGCCGCAGATGGCGATGGGGCATATCGCGCCATGAAAGCGGCATTTGGCCGCACGGATCACACGCCTGAGGCACTTGATTATGTCAACGCCCACGGCACATCAACCCCATTGGGTGATGTGATTGAGGCACATGCAATTCGACGTTTGTTGGGTGATAAAGCGGGTGATGTCAGTATTTCATCAACGAAATCGGCAACGGGTCACTTGCTTGGTGGGGCTGGGGGGATTGAGGCCGTGTTTACGCTGATGGCGATGCAGGCCAACATGTGCCCACCGACACTCAATCTGAATGATCCTGCCGATGAATGCGCGGGACTTGATCTCACCCCTCACACGGCAAAATCCCGTGAAATAAGCCTTGCCATGTCAAATTCATTTGGATTTGGTGGTACAAATGCATCACTTATTTTCGCAAAAGTCTAGATAAACCGCCAATTATATGGAATATGAAATTTCCCATACGGACAAGTTCGTTTGTTTTTTGAATCGTATGCATGAGAGTGATATGCGTCGATAAAATATAGTGTATCGTTAGTGGTGTTAAATTAATTTTGGAGAGTAAAAAATGAAAATTTTGACGATATGTGCTGTGATTTTCTCAGCCGGAATAAACGCCATTATGGCAAGTGAAGGAAGGGTTTTTGGCAGTCTTGCAGATTTGGCTCATGTGGCTGATGTGGCTGATGCGAGCAAAGGTGCGGCACTACGCGCATCTGTTGCCAGCGGAACTGAAGATGTTGGAACCGTTTTAGCACGTGTACATGCAAAACTTGGTGATACAACTGATACACCTATTCCCACTGCTGCTGCTGGTGTGGCTGATGCACGCGACATAGAGGACCGTATTGATGGTGTCATTACTCTTGCATGGCGCATGAATATTATGCCGATAGGTGGTGTTTTGGCTGATGCTGCGGGTCTGGTGGCTGCAACCCCAAGATCTGATGGTACTCTTGCTGGTAACGCTAGCGCAGGAACAGCTTTAGGTGCGTGGAGTGGAAGTGTATCTGGTGCACTAGTTCTTCCGGCTGCTTCCGAAGGTCAGGGTTTGGGGCTAGGTGAAGAAGGTTTAGGCCAAACTGTATATGTAGCCGTTCTTACAGAAGCACGCAGACTCGCAGAGGCCGCAATTTCAGATCTTGGATATGCTGCCGCAACAGATTTAAATACTTCAGTTGTGGGTGCTCTTGCTGCGCCTGGTGCGGGTGGTAGTGAGGATGTGAATGCGTGGGTTGCTGGTACAGGTGCTGCAAGTTTATCTGCTGCGGTTACTGCTGGAACTGGTGTGCAAGATAACGATTATTGTCGTGCAACAGCGGTGGCGGGTTATACATTTAACCAAGCTTACATGAATGGCACAGGTGCAGATTTGTGGATGATCTCAAAAGCCCTGGAAGAAGCATTTCTTAATGCTACAAACGCTACAATAGCCCCAGCTGCTGATGCAGTAATTGCCGGTGCAAATAACATACATGATCTTGTATAAAGGATAAAATAATCATGAAAAAACTATTACAAACTAAAATAATTTCGTTAGCATTCGTAAGTGTGCTTTCCAGTGTTAATGCAATGGAAGGCCTGCAAATGGGTGCACAAGTTGGAAGTACATTTGCTGAATTCAAGCATAAAAGATCGTACACGAATGCAACAGTTCTTACGGCGCTTACCGCGTTGGGTGTATCAAAGTCCACAAGTGATAACGTATCATCACAAGGTGCCTTTGGTGGATTACATCTCGGTTATGGAATGTTCGTTGATGATTTCTATGTTGGTGTTGATTTTGCTGGCAACTATACAAATCTTACCGGACAAAATCGGGCAGCAAGTCGTTGGAATTTTGCAAAATACACGCATAATTTCAGTGGAACGGGTTCATTGGACTTAGGATACAAAACAAGTGCTTCAACACTTGTGTATGTTAAGGCCGGTGCATCTTACGGTTCCTTTAAGTTCACTTCATGGGCACCTGCGACTACTGTGACACTATTTCCAACATCTAAAGTATCTAAAACATACCGTAAGTTTGGATTCTTGGGTGGTGCTGGTTTCCGTCATGCACTTGATAAAACATGGGATGTTGGAATGGAATACACATTAACAAAGTATTCTGATAAGAAAATTCCACAAACTGGTTTTGCAACAAACGCGATCAGCTCAACGATTCATCAAGTCGGTGTACGTGTAACATACGCGTATGACGTATTTGGTTCCTAATACCTGTCACGTGTTATCTTTCAGTTAATCTGATAGATAGCGTGTACAAATGAAAAAGCCCTCCCATGTGGGGGGCTTTTTTGTTGGGTGACTTTTTGTGTGTGTTGAAAGCTAACACAGGTTTGATAAATAAAACTTTGCACCCGGGGTGGGGTTTGTTAATGTGTGGCCAATAAATGATCAATCTATCTATCAATCGAGAACACACATGCATCAATACCGCACCCATCGCTGTAATGAATTAACGAAAACCCATATCGGTGAAACGGTTCGATTAAGTGGGTGGGTTCACACCAAGCGCGATCATGGCGATCTGATTTTTATTGATCTGCGCGATCATTTTGGTCTGACCCAATGCGTTTTTGAGGTGGGTGTTTTTGAGGCGGGCGTTGATGCGTTTGCAATCATTGAAAAAACCCGTGTTGAAAGTGTTGTAACGATCAATGGTGTGGTGGCCGCGCGTGAAGATGGCACAACCAATGCTGATCTGCCAACGGGTGCCATCGAAATTAAGGTAACCGATATCACCCTTGAGTCTGAGGCAAAAGTATTGCCGTTCCAGGTGAACACGGACGAGCCCACCAATGAAGAATTGCGCCTCACCCATCGTTTTCTTGACTTGCGACGTGCGGGCATTCATAAACGCATCCAGTTGCGTTCTGACATCATTTCATCCATCCGTCGCCGTATGGTTGCTCAAGGATTTACCGAATTCCAAACACCGATTCTAACGGCCAGTTCCCCCGAGGGCGCGCGTGATTACTTGGTGCCCAGTCGCGTCCATCCGGGGCAATTTTATGCCCTTCCCCAGGCGCCACAACAATTTAAACAGTTGTTGATGATGTCTGGTTTTGATCGGTATTTTCAAATTGCGCCCTGTTTCCGGGATGAAGACGCCCGTGCGGATCGTTCCCCGGGTGAATTTTATCAACTCGATTTTGAAATGTCATTCGTTACCCAGGACGACGTGTTTAATGCGATTGAACCAGTCTTGCACGGGATATTTGAGGAATTTTCAACCAAGAAAATAACGTCGACACCATTTCCGCGTATTCCTTATCATGAGGCAATGCTCAAATATGGGTCTGATAAGCCTGATTTGCGTAACCCCATTGAAATTGCTGATGTTTCTGAGGTGTTTGCGGGATCTGATTTTGGAATTTTTGCAAAATCCGTTGCCAAAGGCATGGTTGTGCGGGCTATTCCGGCACCACAAACATCCAATCAACCGCGCAGTTTCTTTGACAAAATGAATGGCTGGGCGCAAGAACAAGGTGCACCAGGGATGGGGTATATCAATTTTGAAAACGGCGTGGCC
>CAYGTJ010000036.1:0-8348 GCA_964352755.1 uncultured Alphaproteobacteria bacterium | reverse complement strand
AAGTTGATTTCTTGGGTGCGCCCCGGTGTCCGTGATGTGCGTGCAAGATTCCTGCGGTTGAAAATGGCATTGATCAGTGATGACTTGCCCACATTTGAGCGCCCAACAAAGGCAATCTCAGGCAAATCAGGGAGCTTCAACGTAGCTGGATCACCACTGCCTGCGACAAATTCACAGGGGCGTGCAAAAAGCTGTTTTGGCGAAAGAGGCCGCACTTACTTTTTCTTCTTAGGCGCGGGTTTTGCCTTTCCTGTGGCACGAGGGATCACTTTCACCGGAACTGTTCCCTTCCCAGCAACTTTGGCTGTCTTCGACGAACCGGCCTCTGAAGAGCTTTGATTCATGATGTACCATTGTTGCGCCATGGTCAGGAGATTATTCCATGCCCAATAAATAACAAGCCCAACCGGGAACTGTGCCAACATGTATGTGAACATAACCGGCATGATCATGAACAATTTCTCTTGAACGGGATCAGTTGGTGCCGGGTTCATTCGTTGTTGCAGAACCATCGTGACACCCATAATCAGCGGCCATGCACCAATGATTAGGAAGCTTGGCGGATCCCATGGCACAAGACCAAATAAGGTAAACACATTTGTCGGATCTGGTGATGATAAGTCCTGAACCCATCCCCAAAATGGTGAATGACGCATCTCAATGGAAATAAATAGAACCTTATACATAGCAAAGAAAAATGGAATCTGAATAACCATCGGGAGACAACCACCCATTGGGTTGACCTTTTCCTTACGATATAACTCCATCATGGCTTGATTTAAGCCGGCTGAATCATCCGTGTACTTGGTTTTCAAAAGTTCAATTTTTGGTTGGAGAGCCTTCATCTTACCCATTGAACGGTAGGATTTGTTCGCCAGCGGGAAAAACACAAGCTTCAGCAACACAGTGAGTGCCAGAATGGCCGCGGCAAAACTTCCGAGGAACTCTTGCAAAAACCCAAGGAGATGAAAAATAGGTTTTGTAATGAAATAAAACCACCCAAAATCAACCGCAAGATCAAAATGCGCAATTTTGAGTTTTTCTTCATACCCATCAAGAAGTGCGAGCTCTTTAGGCCCCACAAACACATGCGAAGTTGTAGTCAACGTATTGCCTGGCAACACTTCCTGAACCTTACTGAGAGTATCAACTTGGTACTGAACGTCGCTATTTTCTTGATTGTGACGGAAATTAACTGGTTGATCTGTGTGCGGATCAGTAATAATTGCGGTCAACCAATATTTATCCGTAAACCCAAACCATCCTGATTGTGTTGTGTATTCAAGGCGCCCCTTATCGTTGATGTCTGTATATTTTACTTCTTGGAGCTTGCCGTTGATATACCCAATCAGACCTTCATGAACAGCCATATAATTGGAAACGTCAGGCATTCCATGACGACGCAACAACGTATACTGCTTAAGTTTTGCAGGTTTTTTCGCGGTGTTTTCCACATGATCAGTAATCGTAAACAAATATTTATCGTCTATGGTAAGTGTACGTGTAAACGTGATTCCTGTATCATTCGACCAGCGAAGTACAACAGGATGTCCGACAGAAAGGGTATTTCCCGAGGATATCCACTGCGTGTGTTCATTGGGAACCGCGTGGGCTTTATCAACACTCAACCACCCGCAATCCGCGTAGTATCCACTTTTACTGAACTGTGGATTTAAGAGGCGCACTTTTTCCTCAGGATTCGTAACATTTGCGCGATATTGGCGCAGGGTAATATCATCAATACGCGCACCAACCAAGCGAACGCTTCCCATAAGTGTCTCTGTTTTCACCTGAATGCGTGGGCTTTTCTGAATAAGTGCATCACGTGAATGTGACGTACTTAGATCAGCCTCAGTCGTGAACATGTCCGCATTGGATGTACTTACACTTGAATGTGTCTTGGCAACAGAAAGGCTGCTTGGTGACTCATGAGCGCCTGCTGCAACGGAACTTTCAGAAGAAACCTTCACCGTCGCATCATCTACTTTAATAGGTGTCGCATCAAAAAAGTAGTTCCAACCAATCAGTACCGTCATACTGATAACGAGGGCTAATATAAAATTGTTGTTGTCTTCTTTATTCATGCGTCATCTCTTGTTTATTTCATCACTATGTCAGGAAGAATGCCCTGCATTATCGTCATTGGTTGTACCCCACGGATGGCATTTGCTCAAGCGTTTTAACGCAAGACAAACACCTTTACGTACCCCAAACTGTGAAATAGAAATGTATGCATATGCCGAACATGTTGGGTGAAAGCGACATTGACGTCCCAAAAAATAGGAAAACGTCAGTTGGTACACCCGAATACTCATCAACAATATGTACTTCACGATTATCATTTGGCAGCTAACTTAGCACGTATGCGCGATAGCGAGGCAATAACGTCCTTCACAAGATTCAAAAAAGGGATATCTGCTGCACTGCGATGGCCAATAATCACCACATCAATATCACTTTGTTTTTCAGATGTGGAATCATTTACGACAATCCTACACGCTTCCTTGAGGCGTCGGCGAATACGATTACGCATGACGGCAGAACCATTTTTGCGGGTAACAATAAAACCGAAGCGGACATTTCCTTTTGAAATAGGCAATTTAGCCTGATCCGTTTCATTTCCCTCTATAGGTAACGGGTCATTTTTTGAGTGACTGGTGAGGTTTTGCAGGTTTACAGAGATCTTGGGTGGCGGCTGCGCACGTGCACCCTGCATCATAAAATCACGCGAAGTCGGTACAAACTTTACACCATTGCGAGCAACATATTGATAATGTGATTTTTTACGAATACGACCGATGGACAAAGGAGTATGTTAACCTGTTGGGAAGGGCGCTTTATGCAGAAACGATATGTCAAAATTCTTGCTTACGACGATCATAGGTATTTTGATTAGGAATACATGCGTAAAACAGCAGCATGCTATGTCCTTAAATCAAATAACCTGAGTTAATCGTTGATTAAGCGCTCATTCATTAAGCACTGAGACGCTTGCGGCCTTTTTGGCGACGGCGATTGATAAGATTACGTCCTTCAGGAGTTTTCATCCGTGAACGAAACCCATGACGACGCGCACGAACAAGACGACTTGGTTGGAACGTACGTTTCATTAATCAAACCTCAAAAAATTATATTGTAAATAGTCAATAAGTGATCTTCGCAGGGAAGTCAACACTTTGAACCAAGAAATTAATACGAAAAAGGGCTCTTAAGCGCCCTTAAGTGTCGAATATGCAAAAAAAAAGTTAAAAGGCAACTACCCGTGAACGTCCCGTGCTATAAACATAAAGCAAGACACGTTGACCCGCCGCAATAGGATTATCCTTGCCCTGAACCAGGGTTTTTAAACGTCCATCTTTGAGCTTAACAGTATATTCAAGTGCTTCTTGTGTTTTTAAAGCATCTTCGGCAAACACACCAGCTGTTGCCCCCAGAAGTCCTCCAGCGACAGTTGTTGCAAGATTTCCCTTGCCCTTACCAAATTGATGACCAAGAGCGCCACCGGCCAAACCACCCGCAGCCATACCTGTTGTGTTTCCACCTAGACTATCAGAACCTTTTACGGTAACAGCGCGCACCTTTAAAACTGTTCCCTCAAGGGTTTCAGCAATCGAACCGATGCTACTTTCAGTATACGCTGAAGAGCTAATATTACGTGCACATCCGCCAGCAACAAAAGAGCCAGCAACCATAAGAACTGCACAGATACGTAAAGAAATTATTTTTTTCATAAAACAGTAAAATTAATTTCTATGAAGTTACCTTATTTAGGACCCCAAGGGAAGATAGTAGTAAAAATAAATGAGGTGGATGGTGGGCCCGGTAGGAATCGAACCTACGACAACACCGTTATGAGCGGTGTGTTCTAACCAACTGAACTACAGGCCCCATCTATGATGGAAACATAACCGATATTCGAAAAAACTCAAGAAGATATATCGCACCGCCATCTGTAAATCAGCAAAAAGCCCCCTCATTAAGAGCGGGCTTTTAAAAATATGGCCTTGATGAAGTCAAATGTGCAGAATATTACCTACGATAAACAACCACAAAACAACTTAGCGTGAGTAAAACTCAATGATAAGTGGTGGTTCCATTTGAACAGGATAAGGAATATCATCCATCATTGGTTCGCGTGTGAACTTACCCGTGAATGATTTCGCATCAACATCGAGGTAATCAGGAATATCACGTTCTGCTGATTCCAAAGCAGTTATCACCATTGCATTGGTGCGCATTGCTTCAGACATTTCAACCACGTCCCCAACGCGCAAGCGATAGGAAGGTATATTTACACGTTGGCCATTCACTTTAATGTGACCATGGTTAACAACCTGACGTGCAGAAAAAACAGTGGGCACCCATTTGGCACGGTAAACAAATGCATCAAGGCGGCGCTCAAGGAAATTCACGAGATTCTCACCCGTATCACCCTTAGCACTCTCAGCGCGCTTAAATGTATTGTAGAACTGACGCTCGTTGAGGTTACCATAGTAGCCCTTCAACTTTTGCTTCGCCATTAACTGGATACCATACTCAGAAGCCTTATGAGGCTTTGCGGCATGCTGGCCAGGGCGAGAGTTGCGCTTGTTAATCGGACTTTTCGTACGTCCCCATAGATTCACACGTAATCTACGATCAATTTTATGCTTTGATGCAATCCTTTTTGTCATTTGCTTCCTTAAAATTCAACACAAGTTTAGGAGTAATATTGCTTTATCGTAGATCAACAACTAGTGTCAATGATTTATTACATAAAAACCTTTTTTATCCCGAAAAAGTGCATATTTCGCGACGCAAACAAACCATCTATTATCTACAATTTGCGACCGTGTTTTTTCTGTGTTATTTCATCGTTATATATAATTGGCCTTAAAAACGTATGTCTACAATCAACAGATACCCCTACCCTCTTAACTATCGCGGAAACATTTTCATTCTCATTATTGGGATATTGTTTCCCCCCCTGGGGATTTGCCTCCTCATAAAAAATCTCGCCATTCAGCACAAAGCAACACGCCTCTATCTTTCATATTGCGGAAATATAACGTGGGTTATTTTCTGGTCGATTGTATTTTTTCCATTTGCTATCATACTGTTACTTGTACGCGGGGTAGATCTTATTGAAGAAACAGATAATAAAAGTAAGATTACAAAGACACCTACGAAACAATAGTAAAAACAGGTAATTCAACATGGCACGCACATATAAACTGAATCCAGGTCTTCACGATTCCGGCGAAACAACTAATTTCTGGCCAAGCTTTGTGGATGCCCTTTCTTCCGTTCTCTTAGTTCTTGTTTTTGCGCTGATGATCTTTGTGATCGGACAAACACACATGAGTATTCGTATCAACAATCAGGCGCATGAACTCACCACCACCTCAAAGGCCTTAAAGAATGCAATCACCAACCGTGAACGTCTGTGGGCGGAACTTGCCAATGCTAACTACAGCACCCAAGCCATGAAAACCGCACTGACGCACGCGCTGGGACGCGAGGCTGATCTTGCTGAAGAAATGAAAAGTTTGCGCATAGCACTTACAGGCTTGCAACAGAGTGACACAAGCAAAAATCAGATCATTACAAACCTAGAAAAAACAATTTCATCTCTTAACGAGACGACTGACAATCTTAAAAGTCACAACGAAACACTTGGGCTCAAGTATACCGAAGTCCGAGCACTTGTTGCGCTTGCGCAAAAACGATCAGACTTTTTAATGCAGATCGCCGAAGGCCTAAAAGGCATGAAGGGTATTCGCCAACACGGAGATCGCTTCGTTTTTGACGCGAGTTTACTCTTCAAAACAGCATCTGCTGGTCTTACACCCTCGGGGCACTCCAAAATTGAAGAACTTGCCCTGGTTATTAAAAAAATTGTCGATCATTTACCTGCGAACGTTTCGTGGGTGCTGCGCATTGACGGCCATACAGATGCAGTACCTATTCGCAATGCCACTTATAAATCCAACTGGGAACTATCGTTTGCCCGCGCAATGACAGTCTTGCAAACACTTGTAAAGAAGGGAATCCCCATTGAACGCCTGGCTGCCGCAGGCTTTGGGGAACACCATCCGGTATCAGATAAATCTAAACATGCTGAAAACCGTCGCATTGAAATTCGCCTAGATTCATTCTAGAGCACTTTCCGAAAAAAAGTCGCAAGAAGTAACGTATTTGCATTTTTATAAACTATTTCTTAGGGATTGTACGCTACAGTCTTAGTATCCAAAAATGGATTTAAGGATGTATAAGTATTTATTATTACTAAGTGTATTGACCCTGGTGCCTGGAAACCTTTGCGCAGAGGAACAATCAATCACCGATAAAATCATTGATTTCCTCGATGGAGATAATGAAAAAGCGCCATCAAAACCTGCCGAAAAGGTGCCTGAAGCCAAGACTGAAGCTAAGACTGAAGCTAAGACTGAAGCTAAGACTGAAGCCGCACCCAACGAAAGCGTGGAGAAAGGCGATGAATCTGAGGAAGTCGAGAGCGAAGCCCCAGAATCAACATCCACTGAGGAAAAGCCTGCTGATGCTGAAAAATCAGATCTTTCAAGCATCACAGATCCAAAAATCAAATCATGCGCCCAAACCTATGAAACAGCCATCACAAAATGCGGCACTGATGAGAACTGCAAGCTTGAGGCACGACGCACACTTAAGGGATGTATTCGCCCCGAAGTTGCACGCAAGCACATGTATGCATTTGCCGTACTCTTCAACCAGGCTGACCAAGCCTTTAAAGGAGCCTCCTTCTACCGGGCGTGCGCTGATACATTTTCCCGACTCCATCCTCAGTGCAAAAGCAACAAAGGATGTGAGGAAGTTCTTTACTATTCCCTCCACAATAACTGTGGTAAGCGTCTTTTTCACAAAGGATACGTCAAGGGACGTTCCTCAACCTATGAAACCATGGTTATGAAAAAAACAAACGAAGCACCCGCAAAAACTGAGGTAGCAACTGAAGAAACCTCAGAAGAAATAGCTGTCACAAAAGATGTCAGCACCGCGAAAAGCGAAGGAGCTTAACCAATGAAACGTTCAATCAAACTTTTAGCTCTGGGATTTGCACTGCATTTATCATCAAGCCTTATGGCAAGCAATGCTGAGATTCCTGCGATTGATCTTGACGATAAAATTGCTGAAATTGAAAATGAATCGCAAACAGAAATTACCTCCGGAACATCTGAAACGCTTAAGAATCTCTATAAGAATGCACAGTCCCGGGATGAGGCGGCCACATCACTTAACGATTGTCGCAACATAACGGAACTTACAAGTGAGTGTAACGGTGATCCTGCGTGTAAGGACTATATTTGGAAAATCAGCAAACGCTGTATTCGCAAGCACCCCGAACTTGAATCACAGGCAAGCTTTGGTGACTGGCTCAAAGATCGTTTGCGTCGCCTGCGCCAAGAAATTCGCTTAAACGATCAAAAGGTGACCTTCTTAAACGGTGACATTAATCGTGCAAAGGCTATTTCCGCAAAAGCAAAAGCTGATATTGCCAACTATGATGCTGAAATTAGTAAAATTAGACTCAACACTACCATGCTTGATAACGAGGTTACCCAAGAAAAGATTGATGACCTTCGTTTTCAAAATGCTGAGTTGAAAGCAAAAATGGATCAAAAAGAAGCTGAGAACGAGGTTGCCAAAGATACAACCGCTGATTCTTCTGACCCTCAGACAAAAGAACCTTCAGCATAAAAAAATTAACCGCTGAAAGAAATTCTTAATCTTTGTTTGCTAAAATTTGAGATAGTTATAACACCATCGAAGGCTCATATGCGAATTGCATTAGCACTCATAGCAACAGTTCTCACGGGAACTTTTCTTTCCTCGTTTCATGCTGAGGCAAGCGAAGAATCACTCAAACAACAAGAGTACCGCTCGCTTCTCGAAGAAGTTGGCTATGATGGCCCTTCGGTTGAAGGCGGGCATCCTGAGCAAAAGAAACACCAAGCAAAAGAAGCCGCCCGAGATACAAAACTTGCCGCAACAGAGTCTGAAATTCAACGACTCGCCGCAAGTAATAATGCCTTAAAAGAATTTCTCCTTTCAATTCAAAAACGAATGGATAGCGAAAACAAAGAAACCCGTGAACATTTGGCAAAAGTGCGCGCGGAAAACAAAAAACTAAATCAAGAGCTTCAGGCAAAATTACGTTCACTCGCAGCAAAAGAAAAAGCTGTTGAAGAACGCCAAGAAAGCCTTGAAAAAGTTGTTGCCACCCAATCACAGGTTGTCGACAAGGCCGCAAAACAGCTGTCTGACTCGGAACAATTAGCAAAAACAGCATCAATCGAGGCCGAACGTGCAAAGCTTGAAAAAGAATACGC
>CAYGTJ010000035.1:0-8489 GCA_964352755.1 uncultured Alphaproteobacteria bacterium | reverse complement strand
ATTTAGATACCAGTAAATAAGATTCGCGAGTAACGCAAAGGCAATCACAGCATTAAAAACAAAGGTGAAATGCTGATCACAATCTCCACCAATTTTAGCCTGCACCGTCCACCCGCCAACAATCAAAGCAAAATGCCCCAGAAATCCAAACATTGCGTAAAAACGTTTCGCTTCACCAATGTGTGTGACCTCGTTTGCAAACTGCCAGAACAATAGTCCCAAGGAAACAGATCCCCACAATTCCGCAAAAACGTAAAAGACCGTGTACGTCCAGTTTCCGTAAAGAATCCATAAATGCTGCAGATGGGGATATGCCGACTTTAAGGCTTGAACAGTCTCAGGATCGGGATGAATGTAGTCACGATTTGGATAAATGAACGTGCTATAGAGAAAGAAAAATGCAATAAACACACCAGTAAAGATGTGAAAAAGTGCCGCACGACTGAGCGCATTGCAAAGCTTTGAGTACCACACCACAAACAACATCGAAACCGGCAGTACAACAAGCCCCTTAATAAAAGGAATCACCTCAGGCCCCATGGATGAAAGAACCAATGAGTCTTTGGTATTGCGAAGCACGGTATAGTTGAAAAGAATACAGAACATCATGGCAGCCATGGGCAAGAATTTACCTAGCTCAGACCTATGAATTGGCCAAAGAAACTGTCTGAATGAAGAAAAAACCTTTTGGGGTTCGGGCACGGAATGCTCTTTTTTCGTTGTTTCACAGACACGTCTGCTCTCTTGCTCAGAAAATGCAGCATTCTGAACTTATGGTCAAGGGAAAAGCTTCACACACTTTGAACTTTCACCCACATGCGTACCTGAAGGGTCACAAACGCCAAACCAAAAACAGTCATCAAAAGAGACACGCACAATATTTGCCAAATGGTGTTTTTGTTGTATGGTGCTGAAACATACACATGATGAGGTTTATTATGAGTTGGCACGGCACAACAATTCTGTGTGTTCGCAAAGATAACCAGGTGGTACTGGCAAGTGACGGGCAAGTTTCCATGGGCAACCTAATGGTTAAATCCAACGCGTGCAAAGTCCGCCGCCTTTCAGACGGAAGTGTGATCGCAGGATTTGCAGGTGCCACCGCGGATGCACTCGCGCTTTTTGAGAAACTAGAAGCAAAACTTGAACAATACCCCCATCAACTGCAACGTGCATGTGTTGAAATGACAAAAGATTGGCGCACGAACAAGTACCTTCGTAAACTTGAAGCAATGATGGCCGTAGCAAGTAAAGACGTTTCCTTGATCCTAACCGGAAATGGTGATGTTCTCGAGCCCGAAGATGGGATCATCGGAATTGGTTCAGGTGGCCCCTACGCACTGTCCGCCGCTCGAGCTCTTTTCCCCGTTGCTGGACTTTGCGCAGAAGAGATCGTCACTAGATCGATGAAGATTGCCGCAGGCATTTGCGTCTATACAAACAACACACTAAACATTGAGAAACTGTAACCCATGAAAAACGACGTAACAAACACAGCCCTGACCCCTCAGCAAACCGTGCGCGAACTCGATCGCTATATTATTGGACAGAAAGAGGCCAAACGTGCCGTCGCCGTCGCCCTTCGAAATCGATGGCGTCGCCAACAGGTTTTAGCGCCTCTACAAGATGAAATTGTGCCGAAGAATATTTTAATGCTGGGACCTACGGGTGTGGGTAAAACAGAGATCGCCCGACGCCTCGCCCGACTCGTAAATGCTCCCTTTATTAAGGTTGAAGCCACAAAATTTACCGAAGTTGGCTATGTTGGCCGGGATGTTGAACAAATTATTCGTGACCTCGTTGAAACAGCCATCACAATGATTCAAGACCAACGACGTAGCGAACTTAATGAGGCCGCAGCCGCCAAAGCCACAGATGTTATTCTCGATGCACTGGTGGGAACGATGAGTTCTACTATCACCCGCGACTCATTTCAAGAAGGGCTGGATACCGGGGAGTATGAAGATAAAGAGATCGACATCGAGGTGAATGAATCCACCAAAAATCCTATGGGTATGATGGACGTACCAGGTATGCCTGGGGCACAAATGGGGATGATGAACCTCGGTGATATGTTCAAAAACTTGAGTGGCTCGCCTAAGAAAAAACGCACCATGACTGTGTCAGAAGCCCGCGGTGTCCTTATCGATCAAATCACGGAAGAAATGATGGATATGGATGCGATCGTTCACCAAGCGCGTACATGTGTTGAACAACAGGGTATCGTTTTTATCGATGAAATCGACAAGATTACGGCACGCTCTGAGCGCACAGGAAATGATGTCAGCCGCGAGGGTGTGCAGCGTGATCTCCTCCCCTTGATTGAGGGAACGACCGTTGCCACAAAGCACGGTTCAATTAAAACAGATCACATTTTGTTTATTACATCTGGGGCGTTTCATCTGTCGAAACCGTCTGATCTTCTCCCCGAACTGCAAGGGCGTTTGCCTATTCGGGTGGAACTATCACCACTTAAGGTGCAGGACTTTGTTGAAATTCTCACCAATACAGAGGCAAGCCTCTTGAAACAATACACAGCATTGTTGGCCACCGAAAATGTGACCCTTGAGATCACCGATGAAGCCGTGCACGAAATTGCACAAATTTCTGTGGACTTGAATCATCAGGTTGAAAACATCGGCGCACGTCGTATGCATACAGTTCTTGAAAAGCTGCTCGAAGAGATTAACTTCACCGCGAGTGAAGTTACAGGCACACACTACATAATTGATGCAGATCTGGTGCAAACACGTGTTGGTGTTCTGCTTAAAAAAACAGATCTTTCAAAGTTTATTTTATAAATGTCATTACGCATTGCAACAGGCGCTCTGCGCCGACGAGAGTTATTGCTGCCCCCAGCGAGCATCACACGTCCCGCATCGTCCCGCGTGCGCGAGGCCATTATTAATGTGCTTCAGCACAATGCAGATGTGAAATTCGCTAGTTTTGAGGGGCTTACCGTTCTTGATGCGTATGCAGGGTCTGGTGCCGTTGGGTTTGAAATGCTCTCAAATGGTGCGGCACATGTCACGTTTTGTGAGAACCACCCGGACGTTGTGGCAATCTTACGGGCAAATATTGCGACACTTGAATGTGCCGCCACTACCGCTGTTCAGGCACGCTCTTGTCAGCGCCTCCCCCCCGCTAAGACTCCTGTTGATTTGATATTCGTTGATCCTCCCTACCACAAGGGTGAACTTACATCAGCGCTGGAACATTTACTCCATACCGCGTGGATTGGCACAAACACACGCGTTGTCATTGAGCATACACACAATGAGAACGTCATCTGGCCAGACGGTATGCACACCGTTTTCAAGCGCGCATACGGCCAGCCCATCATTCATATTGGACGCTTTGCGTAAAAAATCTTTTAAGATTAAGTCTCGCCTGATCGAATCACAGTCACATCAATCATATTAAGACCCCGCACCTGCACGTGCGTTAAATTATGCGCGGGATTACACATGTGTTTTCTAGGGGCTGTAGACACAAAAAAAAGGGATCCGAAGATCCCTTTTTTTCCCACACATAATCAGATATCTGATTAGAAGTAGAAGCCCATTCCCACGAGGAACGCATGGCCACTGTTTTTACGAACAGCCGATGTAACGTCATGGATTTGTGCAAGTTGGAAGTTTTCAGTACTTGTTGTTGAGCGAACATGTGCATATTCAGCAAATGCAGTTAGTCCCTCTGTCACAACATGTTGATACTGAACACCGTATGTGTCTGCAGATGATTTACCAAGACCAACCTTGCTAAAGCTACGTGAAGTGACACTGCCGCCTGTAACCGGAGTATAACCAGCAGGTGCTGTTCCGTTTTTGCGAACAATATGTTGATACCCAAGACCAACTTTATTCACACCCCAGTTATACCCAAGACCGGCAGCATAACCTTTTTGACCCTTGCGTCCTTTGAAGTCTTTGGCTTCGCCAGATTTTCCATTGTCAAGATATTGAAGACCAGCTTCAACGCCTTTGTACTCAAGGCCAGCAGCCAATGTGTAAGCAAAAACCTTATGACGGTTGATTGTCGCTGGGTTATAAACGTCGCGACCCGTACCATAATTTTCAACCTTCCAGTAATACACACGTGTTGCACCTGTCATTAACACAGCACCAAGTTTCGCTGTGGCGCCATTTGACATCTTTTTATCCCATGACAAACCAAAGCTCGTTAGACCTTTGTGCATGTTTTGATTGTTAGGGCTAATTGGATCTAATGGCCAAGATCCAGTGATCATGCTTGATTTAATAGCACCAGCTGAAAGAGAGTTGGTATTTGGCGTGTATGAAACACCTGCTTGGAAACCACTTACCTTAGGTGACAACCACATTGCCTTGATCGCACGGCTTGAACCGTACTTCAAATGTGTTTGTAGATGTTGCACACCAGATGCAACGTTAATAAGTGCATTTTGCGCATCAGAGTTGTCAGCAACACCACCAAGACCCGTTTGTGTATATTTCACATGGTTTGCCATACGATATTCAACACCCTTTAGGTTACCAATGTAGAGTATTCCCCATACATTTTCATTACCTACGTTTACGTACACATCTTTAAATGTGCCACCGTCATTGTAGTTATCAACAGCCAAAGAAAGCTTGCCACCGAAGTCCAGACCACCAAAACTTGCTGTTTCACCAGTAAAAACAAGACCAACGGCTGATTCATCGATACTCACACCAAGGTTCGTTACTTTACCACCATTTTGGTGACGTGCGCCCTTGCTGTTTTTTACATTATATACAACACCAGTACCCTGACCCGTAATTCCAATGGCGATACCCCCGTCTTTTTTCGACTTTGGTTTACCTTGGGTAATGTTTTGGTTGCTACGGTTTTTGTCAGCTTTTGCGTCAACAATTTTAGCTGCGTCATTTGGGCTTTCACCAGCGAAGCCATCTTCTGCGGATACAGCAGTCAGAGCCAAGCCCAACAGTGCTGCATAAGCGATATTTTTATTTTGCATTTATATTCTCCTAGAATTAATGTTTTGGAAATTATGACATGTTTTATTATGTCGCAATCACTCATAAACAAAGCTGTTCACATAACGTGCCCAGTTGTGATAAAATTACAACCAAATTACCGGGATAAACAAGGTACAATGGACAAACCACTCATCGGAATTAGTTTAGACAGTGAGTCAAAACCGACGTATTCAAAGTTCCCCTGGTATGCCCTGCGGGAAAATTATGCCGATACATTCATTAAAGCAGGCGCCACGACACTGGGACTTCCTCATGATCTGAACGCCGTGGATCACTATCTTGATATCTTAAGCGGTCTTGTCATAACGGGTGGTGCGTTTGACGTTAACCCTGAGTTCTATGGGGAAACGCTGACACCTGAGCTCAAAAAACGCCTCAAGCCAGCGCGCACAGCCTTTGAAATGTCTATACTTCAAGGTGCCATTGAACGCAAAATGCCTATCCTGGGAATTTGCGGGGGTGAACAACTGCTCAATGTTGTTTTGGGTGGCACACTTATTCGACATATTCCTGACGAAATTCCTGATGCTCTGGAACATCTGCAAAATTATGACGCATCGTACACCGCACATAGCATTGAGATTACCCCGAACACCCTCCTTCATCGCTTGGTCGGCACAACGACGATTGATGTGAACACAAGCCATCACCAGGCCGTAAAAGCTGTGAAGCCCCCCGTAATTATTTCCGCACGCGCACCCGATGGTATTGTTGAGGCTATTGAGTTGCCGGATCATCCCTTTTGTTTGGGCGTGCAATGGCACCCCGAATTTCACTCAACAAACTATGATAAACAAATCGTTGCAGGATTTGTTGCCGCCAGTCATGTTTATGCACAAACGTCACGCTAAGCCATATGTTCCAAAATAAACCTGAGAATGATCGTGAAGCTTCGAAGGGCACCCGCATTGCCAAACTTATTGCCCATGCGGGTATCTGTTCACGCCGCGAAGCTGAGAAACTCATTCTCCAGGGGCGCGTCACCCACAAAGGTGCAGTTGTTGCATCCCCCGCATTCAATGTTGTTGATGCCAGTGAAATCTGTGTGAATGGGAATTCTCTTGAACAACGCCGCGACATTGTTATATGGAGATACCACAAACCCAGGGGCGTGATATCAACCAAACGCGACACACACAATCGACCAACGATTTATGACGACATCCCTGACGCACTTGGCCATATCGTAAACGTGGGGCGCCTTGACGGCGAATCAGAAGGGCTCATGCTGTTTACAAATAATGGCGATGTTGCCCGTGAATTAATGCACCCCAAAACGCAACTTGAACGCGTGTATGATGTTACCGTGTCAGGAGTTGTTCCCCCCGATATGATAAGCAAGGTTTCAAAAGGTGTTACCATTGATGGCATACGGTATCGCCCCGCTGGGTGCGCGGTAATGAAAGTCTTGCCCAAGAATAGGGTTATTTTACGCTTTACACTCACTGAAGGCAAAAATCGTGAAATTCGCAATATTGCTGATTTCTTTGGGCTGCGGGTTACGCGCTTGATACGCATCAGTTATGCAGGAATACGCCTGGAAAACCTGAAACCTGGTCATTTAGATCAAGTGCCCGCTGCAATATTGAGCCCGGATATTAAGAAAATAATACAAATTCACAGTATAAATTAACTTTTATTTAACACGGTCAACGTATCCTAAGCAAAACATATTAGGAAACTTGACATGAAACAAACAATTCGACTTTTCGTTATTACCCTGTGTTTTGTTGGGATGGAATCCCACACTCGTGCCGGCTTTCTCGATGGATTAAACAATATGAGAAAGCGCGCAGCAACAGGAGCACGTCAGGCTGTAGGTGGAACGGCTAAACGCGTTGCAGGTGCCGCCCGCGGAACTGCACGCAGAGTCGGACAAGGCGTTCGCGGCACCGCAAATCTTACCCGTCGTGTTGTAGGTGGAACGGCCCGCGGCACATGGGGAGTCGCCCGCGGAGGTGCCAACTTAACACGTCGTGCTGTAGGTGGAACCGCACGAGGTGCATGGAGAGGGGCACGTGGTGCTGGAAATCTTACACGTCGTGCTGTTGGCGGCGTTGCCCGCACCACAGGAAGAATCGGCAGAGGCGGTTATCGCGTTGCCCGAAACATTGGTGGACGCGGCGCACGATTAGCTGGTGGTGCCGCACGAATTGCTGGTGTCGACGGTGTTTTAGCCGAAGAAAAACGCATACTCACAGGTCGTGTCCGCGGCCAAGCAGATGTGCAGAAACAGAGACTCGGTCAGCGCGCACTCTCAGGTGTGCAAACAGCTGTTAGCGATCCCGCAACTATTGCCCGTCGTGCACGTCAAGGCGGTGTGAGAGGGGCATTTTCAGGCCTCGCACCAGCGCCAGTAGCTGATAACTTTAGTGGTGCACCTGAAATCGATGACAATTTCAACGGCATTCCTGACGGTGCAGAAGACCAAAACTTTAATGGCGTTCCTGACGGTGAGGAATTTGCTGAAGAGGAGTTTGCCGAAGAAGAAGAACCTGAAGAGGAAGATCGAAACTTTAATGGAATCCCTGACGACGAAGAATTCTCACCAGCTGAGGAAGAATTTGCCGGAGAGGAAGATCTTAACCTGAATGGAATCCCTGACGGCGAAGAATTTGTCGACGAAGAGTTTGGCGGTGAAGAAGAGTTTGAGGAAGAAGAAGAATTCTAAAGCCATACTCAATCTCAAGCATGATTAAACGCTCACTTTGTGGGCGTTTTTTCCTATTTGATGAAATTTATCCTTGCGTTATTGCATATAAATGCGTAAGAAATACCCAGTGTGCCCCCATCGTCTAGTGGCCTAGGACATCGCCCTTTCACGGCGGAAACACGGGTTCGAGTCCCGTTGGGGGTACCATTTTTTCATTGTGTTGCTTTTTTATGATTGCTTAGGCATTTTGCTATATAGTTAAAGTTAGCGTACGCGTACATACATGAATGACCAAATCACCCTTATTCACATCACCTGGTAACACAAATTGGCATGAGCTTTTGGCCACGCATCATTTTGCGTGTGAAGAAACATTCGTTGAAAAACTGCTCGCAACCCATAGTGACCTGAATCACATCATCAATGAATCATTACCCGCGGCACACGAGCACATAAAATTTATTCGCTCCCACCTCAAAAATGCCCCCCTAGGGGAAAAAATGATTCATGCGTTTCCACTTTCCAGTAAGGAAGGTGTGGCGCTGATGACACTGGCTGAGGCACTTTTTCGCATTCCAGACGCCGAAACGCGTAACTTACTCATTGCCAATAAGTTGCATGAATCCCAATGGTCAGGAAAAGACACAAACAGTACTGTCTCAACACTCATTTCCGGTTTGATGCGCTTAGGAAAGGTCTTTGTCGAAAAACCGAGCACACCCACAAACATCTGGAATACGCTTAAAAAAGCCATTCGTCCCTTAGTTGCCCCCACCGCACGCACGGCTGCCGTTAATGCAATTCGCACCCTCAACAACACATTCATCATGGGG
>CAYGTJ010000034.1:0-8520 GCA_964352755.1 uncultured Alphaproteobacteria bacterium | reverse complement strand
GTCGAGCACATCCCGTAATGATTGCGCCCCCTTAACCCCGGGTGCCGCCCATGAAACTTCGCGCGCATTTGCATGCGGACAAACAAACGATAACCCCTCATTGTGCGCGTGAATCGCACTGGGAAGAACGCCCCCAACACGGTTGATTGTTCCGTTGAGCGACAATTCACCCATAAAGAGTTTGTCCAGAAATTTTTGTGGGTCAATCGCCCCCATTACGCCCAGCAATCCTAAACAAATAGGAAGATCATAATGTGTGCCTTCTTTGACAAGGTCAGCAGGCGATAAGTTTACCGTTATGCGCTTAGGAGGAAGCGCAAACCCATGAAAATCAAGCGTTGCGTAAATGCGTTCACGCGATTCATTGATTGCCTTATCGCCCAATCCGACGATAGAAAAAGAAGGTCTCCCTTGGGCAAGAGAGACCTCCACTTTTACAGGCACCACATGTGGCCCCATAAAAGAAACAGTTTGAATGCAAACAAACATATCTTTTTTTTGCTTTATGTTAATCCATAAATTTGAAAAAGCGAGGTTTGTAAAATTTTTGCCTATTGACTAAGAAAGATTAACTTTCGCGCGCAAGGTATTCATTGATTCGAGCATTGTTTCACCGATTAAGGCCGGCGATGGTGTCATCGTAACCCCTGCATTTTCAAGTGCGGTTATTTTTTCCTGGGCTGAACCCTTGCCTCCGGTGATGATAGCCCCTGCGTGTCCCATGCGTTGACCTTCTGGGGCGCTTTGTCCGGCGATGAAACCAACCATTGGTTTTTTTGTATCATGGGTGGATATAAACTGTGCAAGCTCTTCTTCGCCTGTGCCCCCAATTTCACCAATCACCACGATGCCGCGTGTTTCTGGATCATCGAGCAACGCCCCGACCGCATCGACAAATGATGTGCCAATAATAGGGTCACCGCCGATTCCTATGCAAATGCGCTGACCGAGACCCAACTGGCTTAACTGCCAAACAACCTCGTAGGTGAGTGTTCCCGAGCGAGACACAACACCAATATTTCCCGCCGTATGAATGTGTCCCGGCATGATTCCGATCTTGCATTTTTGCGGCACAATAACACCAGGAGAATTAGGCCCTAGGAGAATGGTTTTCCGGCCTCTGATTGCATTTTTTACCCGTAACATATCATGGACAGGAATACCCTCAGTAATACACACCACAAGAGAAACCTCGGCATCAACGGCCTCCATAATGGCATCAGCAGCCATGGGTGCGGGCACATAGATCACACTTGCGTCAAACGCGATGTTTCTTTTTGCATCGGTAAGCGTATTAAAAACGGGTAATTCCAGATGTTTTGTGCCGCCCTTTCCGGGCGTTACTCCGCCCACCATTTTTGTACCATACTGAAGGGCACTTTTTGTATGAAAGGTTCCGTGTTGACCGGTAATCCCTTGACAGATCACACGTGTATTTTCATTGATGAGAAGGGTCATGCTGTATGTCCTGTGGCTTATCCATTAACAATTTTTTTTACGTGCTCCGCAGCCTCGGCAAGTGTTCGTGTGGTGATAATATCAATGTTTGATTCTTGGAAAATGCGTTGGCCGTCCTCAACGTTTGTTCCTTGAATGCGAACAACCAAGGGAATAGAGATCCGAATTTCGTTAATCACATGCACAATGCCTTTTGCCAAAATATCGCACCGCGTGATTCCGCCAAAAATATTGATTAAGACACAATCAACCTGGGGATCAGCAAGAATAAGCTTAAAAGCAGAGGCCACGCGCTCTTCTGTGGCACCACCACCAATATCAAGAAAGTTTGCAGCATCCACACCGTTTTGTTTCAGCAGATCAAGTGTCGCAAGTGAAAGCCCGGCACCATTCACCATACAGCCTACATTTCCGTTGAGCTTAATATAACTAAAGCCAAGTTGTTTTGATTCTTCTTCGATTTCGCTAATGTCTTCTGCGTCTTTCAGGTTGGCTAGTTTTGGATGGCGCGCAAGAGAACTGTCATCGATCGAAATTTTGGCATCTAAGGGGTATAGTTTTGCATCCGTGGAAAGAACTAAGGGATTAATTTCGATCATCTCGGCATCGCTTGCAACAAAGGACTCATAAATCTGTGAGAGGGTTTGTTGCAATATGGGAATCATGTTGTACGAAAGATTAAACCCATAGCAAATTTGACGAATATGATGCGGCCATAAACCAACCAAAGGATCAATATAAATCGTTTGGATAAGATCAGGTTTTGACTTACTTGTTTCCTCGATATCTATCCCGCCCTTCGGGGAAATCATGAGGCGAATTTTGGCAAGAGTTCGGTCGATCGTAAATGAAAGATAAAATTCTTCTTTTATATCGCAGCACTCTTCAATATATACCTTGCGCACGAGAGCGCCATTTGGGGGTGTTTGGGGTGTCGTGAGGCGTGAACCGATTAAATTTTCAACAACATCGTGGAGTTCTTGTTTCGAGGAAACAAACTGAATTCCACCCGCCTTTGCCCGCCCACCTGCGTGAATTTGTGCTTTAACGACCCATTTAGTTGAATTTAACAGATGTACCTTACTCGTGGCCTCATCAGGTGTATAGGCAATATACCCCGGCAACACATCAATACCGTTGTTTCGTAGGATTTGTTTAGCTTGGTATTCGTGTAAGTTCATTGGTGCGCTCCCTTAACATTTGATACCAAAATTGTTGAGAAAACACCAGAATATAAAGACGTTTTATAATTGTGAACAATAGTCACAAACTTTGCCACACGGGAATAAAAGTCTTGCGCTGAATCTTTTTGTGCGTAATGTATCCCCTCAGGAGGAACGAAGGTATGCAAAGTTCTGTTAAGGCCATCTCGGCTGATCAACCTGTTGTTAAGATGGTTCGAACGCAATCTCCGCGGTCACAAGATTTTATCTCTGATTTTGAGATTTCTTCGGATGTGACGACCATGTATGGTGTGCGTCTTATTAAGTCAAGCCCAGAAGGGTTGTTTGTCACATTTAACACCGGTGTTTCTGCGGCACAGATATTTGGTTTTTATGCGCACTTTGATGGCAAAAAATCTCTTTTCATCAGCAACCCGTATGGGGGTGATCCTGTATATCTGCCTGCGAAAACAAATGGCTATGAAAATCAAAACACACCCCATCCTTCGAACCCAATGGTGCTGTCTGGGGATGTTGAGGCGCTGATTGCCCAGTGTCTGGAAAAACGTGTTTCTGATGTGCATATCAATCCACGACAAACACGTGTACATGTCGATTGCCGTGTTGATGGTATTGTAAATGAACTTGGGGTGATGAATTCCGATACATGGAATCGCGTTTCTGTTCAACTGAAAGTGCGGGCAGAACTCGATATTGCCGAAACACGACGTCCGCAATCAGGTAGTTTTCAAACAACCTGGAATGGGAACACCTTTGATATACGTATTTCAACACATCCGACCGTAAATGGCGAGCGTGTTTCAATGCGATTTTTGTTAGATAGTATGGCTGAGTATAATCTTGAAACACTTGGTTTTTCTGAGGCACGTCGGTGTGAAATTGCAGAAACACTTACCAAAAGAAACGGTGTATTTCTTGTGACGGGCCCCACGGGATCGGGGAAAACAACGACTCTATATGGACTGGTTTCGCATTTGTATAAACAGGGGTTTCGGTCGATTCTAAGTCTTGAAGACCCGGTTGAGTACACAAGCCAATATGTGTCGCAATCAAGTATAAACAATGCGATCGATTTTACCTATGCGAACGGTTTGCGATCAATTTTACGCCAAGACCCAGAGGTTGTTTTGCTGGGTGAGATTCGGGATGAAGAAACAGCAAAGCTCGCCTATCGCGCTGCCATGACGGGTGTTCTTGTTCTTGCAACGGTTCACGCAGGCAGCATTCAGGGAGTTGTGTCACGCGTGCTTGATTTGGGGGTGACATTACCGCAAATCACCCAGCACTCACTTGGTATTATTAATCAACGCCTCGTGCGAAAATCCTGTGCGTGTTCAAGTAAAATATGTGCCGCATGCGGAGATACGGGCTTTAAAGGGCGCATGGTAATCGATGAGTTCGCACGCATGCCAAGCTTTCATAATCACACGCGTTCCATGAATATGAGTGATGTGATGGCGTGGATTGAGAACTCACAGGAAGAAAGTATCCTCGAACATATGTGGCGGTTGTTGTGTCTTAAGACGACGACATTTGATGAGTTACAGCGGGTTTTGGGATCAATTTCGGCATTTTTAACTGGGGTTACGAATGAGAACGTATCTCGCATTTGACGCATCGGGGCTCCCTTTTATAGGTGGGCGGACACTTCCGTTGCGATGGGCGCATATGCGTTTGCGTGCCATGAATAACTATTATTGTTTTAGTCTTCCCTTTGCACTTTCGGGGAGCGTGCGGTATAAATTGCAAATCCAAGACGTTAGCCAATTATTTGAAAGCCTGTCGGATCTTGTTGGCGCTGGTATTCCCTTGTCGAGTGCCATTCAAAATATTTCAGAGAGTACAACTAGTCAGGCCTATCGGTACTTTCTTGGTGAAATTTCCTATCGCATTCATGAGAAAGGACAAAAGCTTGCAGAGGCGTTATCTGCGTATCCAGAGTTTTTCAGCAATCACGTATGTGCCATTATTCATTTGTCTGAACAAACGGGAAACTATGCCAAGGGATTCAAGGCAGTTGCTGATTTACTTAACGCACAAATTGCTCGAAATAAAACCCTTTGTACGATTCGCAACCAACTGTATCTCATTCTCATGTTTGCAGTCATAAGTTTTCTTTCGTTGTTGATTCTTTTGGTTCCGCAGACAAAAGTATTTTTTGCCCAGAACAACATTCCGATCAGCACAATGACCGGGGGTGTTATCTGGCTTAGTGATAGTTTATATCAGGTAACCCTGGGCGATGTATTGTGGTGTGCTTTTTTGTGTGTGTGCGTGCTTTTTTGTGTGCGATCCCTTTTGATCGAGGGGGTGTTATCTGCAAAAATCCACGCCACGATTCGCATGAAAATTTCGCGATTGATAATGGTTTTCCCCCTGGTTAAGGCTTATACGCGGTGCACATTTTGGTTTTTTACACACACCCTCATGCAAGCCGGCGTTTCATTTGCAGAGGCGTTAAAATTGTGTGCAGAAAATTCCCATGCATCTATCATTTCACGAGAGTCTCAGAAAATCTTAGCAGGAATTACCTGCGGTGATGAAATCACAGGGACGCTTCGTGAGTCAGTTTTTTCCTCATTGTTGAATAAGCAATTGCTTCCAACGATTGCGATTTCCGATGATACAAAAAAGGTGGTGAAGAACATTTATACACTTGAAATTAGATATTTTGAAAAGCGTATTCAAGATATCCAACAACGGTTATACCCCCTTGGGCTTAGCCTTATCACGCTTGGCGTTTTGGGCATGATATACGTAATTTTTGTGCCCATTTATCAATCAGTGGGGGGATTGTTATGACACCGGTTGTCAAATTTCTTGCACGGATTAATAACGAAAAAATCTTATCTGCAAATGCAAATTCACAACGTGGGATGGATGCGCTTTTTGTGAATCCCCTTCGCCGGGGTGAGTGTGTCTATGTGCCGCATATTGGAAAACTGAAAGGCACGCATTTTTCAACGGCACGAATGTATCCGTGGGGTGTGTGGTTGTGGCGAAATATATGGCGAAGAGAACAATCAACAGCAGAAATAGTCTGGGAATATTCTCTTCAGTCCACTAAAACATCCTATCTTTCATCCGATTCACTTCCTGTAATTTCTCGTGCTGATTTGAGTGGGTATGCAAGCATGCACCAACAATTGCCGATACTCATTCCGATGCAGGTGGCATTCGTTGCCACCATCGCGCACCAACATAAAATTTCTCAATCGACGCCATGGATGTATATCTATGAATGTCGTGGACACGTGCGCCAGTGCACTGCCCGGGGCGCTCATGTGCTTGAGGATTTTCCTACGACATACGAATGCATAAATGCACAGATTACACACGCACAGGTTGATGATATTTCGCATGTATTTACGTGCCCCAGCGCGACAACTCACGTGCGTGCTGAGGGTGTCGACACGTGTGAAATTCATCTAAGCGTAGATGATCTCGTCAATCTCAGAATTTCAAAGCGCGCGACTGCGTTGTTTTGTGCAGACACATCTTCTGAAATTGCTCGATATGAATATCGCCGATTAAGGTTCCGCAGGATTGAGGCAATTACATGGATGGTGGCGGTGTTTTTGTTAAGTGTGTCGTTCGTAAATATTTCAGGGTTTGTATCTTACCTATTTCTAGCTAATTCTGAGGTTCCGAAAATGGCACGACAATACTCTGCGCGGGCAAGGAACCCTGTGCCTTTTTCCACATACTTTCAAACCTTTAAAAACAACCCACCACAAAAGAGATTCACCCATGAGTTTTAATTTTTGGATAAAGCGACTGCGACATTCTTTGGCTATGAAAACCTGTGTCCTCGCCATGATTGTTTGTGCGGTGTCTTTAGGTTTATGCATTCCTGATGATTCTCAGAAACGTGAAACAAAAATTCATCCTAAGTGTAAAAAAACAAACCACTTTTTAATTAATGCCGCGCGTCAGTTTGATGTTAACGTAACCCAGATTCAACCTGTGAAATGTGCACATAATCGTACTGAAATTGTTGTAAAGGGCCGCGTTGATGATCTTGATAAGTTTGGCTCGTTTGTTGATGAACTAGAGCGCTATTTTCCCAAATTCTTACAGATGCAGCATGTTGATCTGCGACGAACGAAAACAAAACATCGCTTTACCCTTCGTCTAGGAGTGAAACAATGCGTTTAATCATATTTATTTTTCTTATGATTTTTCCGATAAAATCTGCCACGCTCGGGAATAAATGTATTGCCGGTATCTATCTTCAAAATCTTATGTATACGTCTGAGCGTGTGTGGAAAATTAGGATAAATGAGCGAACGTTCGTGCATTCCACAAAAATGAAAATGCCAATGAAAATTCGTCGATGGAAAGCTATGATTGCTGATGTATTGGTTACACGTGTCTCGAAAGAAGGTGTTCATTTTGTCACAAATGGACATGCATTTTTTCTGCGTCCAGGGCAAAGTTTTGATGTATTACGTAAAAAAAATATCTGGGGACGCTGTATGTATCCTGATAAAAATATCAATTAAAGTTCTGGATCCAACCCCTGAACAAACGAAACAAGATCGCCCTGTCGCCATCTTTTAAGGCGTTCAGCATGAATGATCGCAATAACGTGAGTAATCGATTTTTCAAGATCGTCATTGATAATCACGTACTCATATTCAGTCCAATGACTCATTTCTTGTGTGGCACGACTCATCCGAAGATCAATAACCTCTTGGTTATCTTGTTTGCGTTTGAGAAGACGCTCATTGAGGGTTTTTTTATCAGGAGGAAGAATAAAAATACTCACCACATCCTGGTTTTTGTATTGGTTTATTTGCTGAACACCACGCCAGTCAATATCAAAAACAAGATCACGACCAGCTATTAACGCCTCGGTAACGGCATGTTTGGGTGTTCCATAGTGGTTTTCAAATACGCGCGCATGTTCAAGAAAAAAATCCTCAGACACATGCGCATCAAAGGTATCTTTATCAACGAAATGATAGTCAACGCCGTTTTTTTCACCGGGTCGTTTTGGCCGTGATGTATACGAAATCGAGTGCTCAAGGTTGTCAACGTGGTCAATGACTGCACGAGCAATCGTTGTCTTTCCGGCACCAGAGGGAGATGACAATGCAAAAATAATACCGCGTCGGTTTGAAGGCAAACTCATTAATATACTCGTAAATATAACACAATATATGATTTATTGAGGCGGGTGTTCAAGGTAATTTTTGAGATCTTTAAGTTTTGACTTAATCCTGCTATCGCCAGGCTTCACAAACTTTTCTGCGCGTGCAACCTGTTTTTTGGCTTCAGCAATATTGCCAACGAGATATGATCGTTCAGCAAGTGCCCAAGACATCGCGCCCATTTTTTTTGCTTTACCAAGGGCAAAGGCATAAATTCTCCAGAACTCAGGGTTTTCATGCTCTTTTGTTGCCATGCTCTCAAGAATGGCAAGAGCCTTAGGTGCACTCGCGTTAGATCCGACCAGCAAGCTCCATGCGTACGACAAACGCACAAGGTTTCCTGTGGGATTTAAGTCTACGGCAATTTTGTAACTCTTTCGGGCATTCACCGGATCACCAGAAACAAACAATATTTGCCCCATGGTTTCATGATAATAGGTGTTTTTGGGATTCTCTGAAATCAACGTGCGCAAAACCTTAAGAGACTGTACATTTTTCCCAAGCTTATGATAGGCAATAGCCCGTGCATATCGGGAGTTTACATCTTTTTTTCCTACTGTCTTACGTAGCGTAACGCCACCTGGTTGCAAAAATCCAGCAAGTTTTGCTTGTAATTGGTTGTAGCGTTTTCGCAGATGAGTTGGAAATTTAGCATTCGTATCGTTGGCTGTTTTTTTTGATAAAATGGTATCAGGACGATCTTTGGGCTCGGGATGTCTGAG
>CAYGTJ010000033.1:0-8762 GCA_964352755.1 uncultured Alphaproteobacteria bacterium | reverse complement strand
TAAGCGATACTAACTCATCTATGTTCATTGTGTCCGTTTTATCCTAGCAAGATCAGTTTGAGCAACCCCCGCAATTCACGCTTGTTGTTGGCAGACGAAATCTTCACCTCAATGGCGATGTCTTGCGTTCGCGTATCGTCGGGGTGGGTGCCGTGGCACACATGGCCGGGACAGAAGAGCACAAAAGTGGCTCTGACAGCGAGAAGAATTTGCGGATGCAGCAGCGAGTGATACAGCTACGCTTCTTGACTCGATGGATAGAGATAAAAGCGATGGAGTTCGCCACCGGATTGAAGGAACGAAAACAGATTAACCTTTGTGTACCTCCTCCTCATCTGAAACTTTACACGCTTTAACACGTCCCTTACGTCCATACTGCGTACACACGAGAAGAGCATCGAAAATGTCTCTTTCTACCCATATCCGATAGAACCTGTGAACATTACGTTCCGGGTTACGCGCCTCTAGTTCAATTGGTGGTGGATGTTTCACGGGCTTTCCTTAGGTAGTGATACACACGATCCCTGGAAATACCAAAGTATCTCGCAATAGATGCTTTCGTCTCCCCTGCTTTCGCAGGTTGTGCAAGATCGTGGACTTGCTCTGCATGAAGCTTCGGTGTCCCTTAAGGAAAGCAATACGTCAGTAAGATTTGTTATAACCAGTCCTCAATATTAAGCTTTTTTAAAAAAAAGGCACTGTCTTCTAATGTTTCACTGAGTCTGCCATGGTAAACAAGAACGGGGGCAATCCCAAACCCCTTTGGAACTGATAAACGACGTATTTTTTCCTCTATCTCTGAAATTACTTCTCCGGATATGAGCGTCCCTCTAAATTTGAACTCACATAAAATTAAGGTATTGGATCTCGTTTGGATCAAATAATCAACTTGGCATCCTTTATGCTGTTTTGTTGGACGCTGGATAAAGGGATTATCAGCAATGATGTCTTCATATCTTATCCCAAGGTTCTCGAGCAAAATACTTCTCTGATTTAATAGCAACGATTCTATCTGGTAGCCAAGCATTCCAGACCATCCCGGCAATGAGCTCAAAGACCTTTTTATAAACTCTCCTTTTTGAATGTTACTGAGGTTTGGTTCAACATATCTTAGAAAGAACCTGACGTAGTTATCGCTCAGGCGAAATAAAGCTTGTTTGCCAGATTTGCCAGATTTGAAAGACCATGTGTGATGACGGGTAATAAATCCGGCTATTTCTAAGTTTTTAAGAAGCTCTCCCATATAGCCACCATGCTGATATTCAAGATTCTCTCGCAATTCTTTCTGGGTTTTCATCCCCTTACTAAGCTCATTCACAACATTTTTATAAATTTCACTTTTTTTCCCATAGAGATCATGAAAAATTCTTTCGAACTCGTTTGATAGTATGCCTCCTGGCTGAAAGCAAATTTGAGAAATATTATCATCCCCAAACTTCTCTATATTAACCTGCTCCAAGTACCAAGGTATCCCACCTGTTACAGAGATAATCTTGAGAAGATCTTTCGAGGAACCTTTAAACCCACGCTCTTTTAATAGCTGGACAGATTCATTCAAAGTGAGTTCCTTCAGTGTCAACTGTAAAGAAATGCGTCCAAATAGTGCCGTGTTGTTAATAATATTTTCTTCAATCCATGTTGAAACTGATCCGCAAAGAATAAGCTGGATATTTGTTTTTTGATGACTAATTTTATCCCACCAATCTTTCAACTTAGAAACAAAGGAAGAGTCGTGACTTCCCATCCAGGAAATTTCATCAAAGAGGACTACTGTGGGTTTATCCTCTATTTTTTCCGAGAGATATTGAAGAGAATGACTCCAATCATTAAAGGTAAAGGGTGTTTGGTTGAACTGTTGCATACATTGATTGGCAAAGTGGTCCCTTTGAGTTTGCCCATTCATGTTCCCTTCAGGCGCAAGCCCAGAAAACTCCAAAAATGTTTTGGTTCTGCCGAACTCTCGAATTAAGCGACTTTTTCCTATGCGTCGACGACCTTTCACGACAATAAGATTAGATTTTTGGCAGGATAAATTTTCGAGTGTTTCAAGTTCATACCGCCGGCCGATAAAGGGTGTGTTTTTCTGCATTGTTTTTCATTTTGTGATTTATAAACAAAACTATCACAGATCACAAAAATACAAAACCTTAATTATGAGAGCTATAATTATATTGTTCATAGATTGTGACTGATTTTGCATATCTGATAACCCATAGCGGAAGATATTTACAAAAAAGACTTACGATGCTTTTATCATGCAAACTGCTGAAGCCATGCATGCGCTGAAAAACAGTCCTCTCAATGATAATCATAAGATTCTTTCTTCATCTCTTTTATATACGATGGTTTTTCAGCGTGTGAATATTTCCAAGTAATCTTGCTTCGTGACAGATGATTTGGCACCTTATGGTCTGTATATTCTTGACTATTGAAGGGTGTTTTACTAGTATATCTGTGAATGCCTGGAGACATCATCAATGCAGAAACGTACATTATACGCCATTATATCCCTGAGTTTGCTTTACATGCCTACGCAAGCAAGTTGGAAAACAGCCGCTGAAGAGATTCTCGTTGTTGGCACAACCCACGCACGTCGAGCAAGTACCCCCATGGGAGGATCTCTCTCTCTACATGGTTACATCCCAGTGCCTGGTATACATCAGGAAAGATTCCTGCGCGAGGCATGACAACCTCAACCTCACCAGAAGATAAAGCGCCCCGAGACAGTATCAGTGCGTTCCCCCGCGGACGCAACCAAGACTATACGGTCTCCACTTTTGATGCTCCCTTTAAGCTTGTTCTCGATGCAGACGATGTGCGCCCCTCCTTCTTGCATGCCTTCGTTCCAGACGTTGGTATTGTCACATCAACACGCCTTGATGACCACATGAACCCCCTGCAAGAAATGCAGACCTTACGGGCACTCCTCCATCGCTCCGATACCAAACGCACCATTGAAGAACTTGACGAAGCCCAGAACGTCCAAGTCCATCTGCAGGGTGCTCCCGAAGATGATCTTGCTCTTCATCCCCAGGCCACGCGCTTTCTACGCAAAATGGTGGCGTCTTTTGATGATCTTATCTATGCCTTCCCCAGCCTTCCCCAAAGTCCGCTATAACGGCACAATGGACTTTGTCTGTCAGCTTGAAACGGGGGAATATGCACTGGTAGAAACTCAGGTGTATCCCCAGAACTATTGGGATGAAAGAGCCTTAGCTTACGTGGCGGCTTTTTATGGTAATCAACTGCGTCGGGGAGATTCCTGGCGGGAGCTGAATAAAGTCATTGGGATTAACATTCTTGCCGGAGAGCGGCGCAATCATTGGCCAGATACCCCCGATCAATACATGCGCCACTATAAGATGCAGGAGCAGATGCATACACCGTCACGGTATATTGACGGGATTGAACTGATTCAATACTCGCTTGCCAATGCTCCTGAGACGCTTGATTCGAAAGAACGCCAAGACTGGGTTACCTTTTTCAGACGGGCACATCTAATGAGTACTGCAGAAGTTGATATGCTGATTACGACTCCGGAAGTAAGGAAGGCTTTTGAGATGATTCGCCTGACAAACCTCTCTGAAGAGGTGCGTGAAGCCTATGTTGCTGAAGGGCGGGAATATGATCGGTTTTCTAAGTACACAGATGAAGAGCGGGAACTAGGCAAGAAAGAAGGGAGAGAACTAGGCAAGAAAGAAGGGAGAGAAGTGGAACGATTGGCTATTGCCTCAGCGCTTAAACTGCAGGGTTGGTCTGAAGAGAAAATTGCTGAGCTTCTTCGTAAAACACCTGAAACTGTGTCAGAGTCCAAGTCGTCTGATGGCGAACGAAACTAATGTATACATTTAGTAATTAATAGATGTACCTCGGTTTCACCAATAATTTTGTAGGATTTTCCTCCCGTCCCACTCCCTGGGCCCATACTGGGCACACACCAGAAGGGTATTAAACAAGTCTCTTTCCATCCATATCCGATAGAAACGATGTACATTCCGTCCATTTAAATCACATCAGCTTTTATCTCGGATATCTTTATACCTACGGGGGTTTGTTTTACGTATGACAGGCATACTCTCTAAGTCCTTTCACTGGATACTACGGTCTTGCATAAGAGTCTGAATCCGCTCTGTCTCAAAAGGGACTGCGCATATATCACCCGAAAAGTCTCTACGTTAAAAGATTAATCGACTTTTGCATGTGATGACGACCCTACAAGAAGAGCCACCCTTTCAGAATCAGCAGATGATGCAGAGGTCGCAGCTGCAGCAGCAGGCTCATCAGATTCATGACTGTGTGTAGAAGAAATAGAGAGAGTCTCTTCTTCACTTGATCGACGTACGCGCGCGCGAAAGGCTTTCCACTCATTTACTCTCTTTAAAATTCGCTCTTCTGCAGCGGGAATAACTCTCATACCGGTGACGCTCTTCATAAAATCCCAGCTTCGATCAATCTCCTGTGTAATTGGTGGCACTGTATTTGTGTTGTACAATATACGATGAGACTCAATGTCTTTATCATAACGATAGATACTCTTGGAGATTTCAAGGGTGGTTGCTTTAATGTCTGCAATCATTTCCGTTTCAAAGTGATCCTCAGTAAAATATATAGAACCACCTAGTCCTGAAAGAATCGAATAAGCTTCTTGTGAATGAAGGGCACTTGCCATACACAACCAGGGAAGGCTCTTTGCAAGATATTCTTGTGACTTTTCAGGGTTACTTCTGCGTGAAAAGGTGTAAGCCCTATGAAAGTCGGTTCCCACATTAGTAGCAAAGTAAGCTATACTCCAGAGTTCATCATCTTCAGGCAATATTGAAACACGATAAAACGTATCGGGACTAAACTCCTGAGCAATCTTAGTTAGGGCGGGTTGCCGCGCTTCATTTTCTTCTGGAGATAGTCTTGAACTATAAATAGCACAATCCCCATGACCAGGACTTGCCACGGCATGCCCACAGTATAGGGATATGATAGTTGTGAAAACAACGTTGCGGAAGTTTAACATTTAATGTCTCCATGATTAAAAATGACATAAATATTGTTTTTTGACAATAACTTATTTGATTATTAACGCTCTTGGATCATCTAGAATGATATTTGCGATGCCATACGCACCATCATCTCGATGGTCATCGTAATTATTAGCGATTACTTTTGCATACTTTTTTATGCGATCTTGCCAGAATTCTTTACGTTCGTTCCGATTCGCCCAGCCCCACAGGCTGTTACGTTCTTTGAGAGTAAGGTAAGCTGCAATTACATCTGCGTGCCGATTAACGTGATCATCATTTACACTTTTAGGAATCTTACACAGACAACAAAAACAATCATCCGCAATCGCACCTGCGCCCCATCCAAACGCAGCTCCCAAAGGGGCAGCGCCTATTATTAATAATGAAATCAAATTAGGATTCATGGGATCAAAATGTTCTACTCGTGTATGATTACCGACAATATACGTCATATCAAAAGATGGAACTACAGAATCCACATAAGGGAGAACAGTCACAACAAGCCCTAACGCACCGCCAACAGCCGCAAAAGTATTTTTTAAACGATTAGAAGGACGATATTTTTTTAGTTCTTCTATCAGCATGTATTTCAAGTCTACCTGCGTTAACTTATATAGTTCCCCATGACCGGGGGCATGTACGGTTGCGGTTTCAAGAATTTCTTCCACGTGATCTGTTTTAAGTGACACAGGATCAGGAGTTTCTCGTACATAATCAGCAATAAACTGTTCGGGATTTACAACTCTGTCTAAGTGTAATGTCAAGATCATAATATGATGGAGGTGTGTTCTTTGTGACCCGAAAATAAACTTGGGGATTACTTTATTTTCAGAGATCATAAAGTGTTGTTGCTCGATAACAAAGGTGATAATTTTACTCATTGGCAAATATATATCCTCATGATGATGAATAACCTCATAAAAGAAAATTTATACCAGCGTTTCTATCTTGTTCGCCATGGAGAAACTGAATTAAATAGGCAGCAACGCTGTGTTGGAGGAAAAACAGATGTCCCTCTAAATGAGCATGGGATTAACCAAGCCAAAGCTTTGAAAAGTTTAATTTCACGCCTTGATATTCAGCATGTAGTAACAAGCCCTATGAAGAGAGCAATGCAAACGGCAGACTTAATTACAAAAACACCCCTTACAATAGAAAAAGATTTGCGTGAGTGGGAAATAGGCATTTTTGAAGAAAAACCTCTGCAAGATTTTTTAAGCTTTACAGCCGATCATCCTCATGAAAAACCTTTGCCTCAAGGTGAATCTAAGAAAGCGTTTTTTCAGCGTGTAATGAACGTGGTTTTACGACTATTATCTGTGCACAAAGACAACTTGCTAATCGTTGCACACGGGGGAATATATTGGTCTATTTTGGATGGGTTTAACCTCCCTTATGATCACTTAGAGAACGGTACTGCTGTTGTTTTTGAACGTGAGGGGAACTTATGGCGCACCAAAGAATTATTGACCTCATGAATATTGAGAATACGGCACATTTCATTAAACAATGACTCTTGAGAAGCGCCTTCCTTTACATTTAACGTATGCACAGGAAAGAATCCGTCCAAGTATTTTTGAATTGGCAGATTTTTAGTATTATAATTTGCAAGTTTTTGTTTGATTTTAAAGGGATTATTTTCATCCGGGCGCTTCATTAGATCATTTCCACAAACTGGGCACTTGGATTGATTGTTAAGTTTTTTTGTATCAACCTGCTTATTGCAAGCTTCACAGATGTAGCGCGTTTCCAGGCGTGTCAAAATGATTTGTGGATCACGTACATGAAGGACGAAAAAATTCACACGATCTTTATCGTTACATAAATAGTTCTTAAATATCTTCGCCCTTGATACAGAGCGCGGAAAACCATCAAGGATAAATCCTTGCTTACAATCTGTTCGCATTAAGCGCTTAATAAGCATTCCAATCATTAGTTCTTCAGGAATAAAACGCGGAGATATTGTCTCATGGTACTTAATTAACGTGGCTAAATCTGTTGTTTGAGAAACCTCTGATCGATATAGATCACCCGTGGATATATGAGGCAGCCCTAATCGTTCTGACAGAAGTTTGGCTTGTGTGCTTTTACCGGCCCCTGTAGGGCCTAAAATAACGATAACATTACGTGGATTAGACGCGCCTGGGGGCACAGCCCCTAAGGAAGAAACTCCTGAAATCATAATCATTAAAAGCAATAATGGCGTGCATTTTTTATGAAGCATTTTCAAAATCCAGTTTTTCAGGTATGTTTGGTGTTCTCGTAAAATCGAAGATGATTTCTTTATAGTCTGAAGATACGAGATTAAGCTCATTGATAGCTCCAAGGGCAACCTCTCTGAATTCCTCAATACGCGCGCGCGCGCCTTTCCCAAAATCATGTTGCGCAAGTGTACCTTGCAATTCTCTAAGATAGAGCTGTTTATCCTCCGCAAACGTTGGAACTACTATCTGTTCTTCTACAAGCCATACTAAAGGGTATGTTACTTTTTGAAGTGTTTCTTCTCCAGACGGTCTGTTTGTTTTTGTTGTGAGATAATATCCATAAAACTTATATAGATCTCCTGTGTCATTGATAATTTGAGAAATCACTGACATTGCGTATTCGTATTGATCCAATAGCAAGATGTCATCTTTCCGATTTGCACAAACTGCTGCCAAACGAAGGGCAAGAAACCCTACGATCATTTTATAACGGATGATATTGCTCCAATGTGCTGGCCACTGATTTTGAGAAACATCAGCCCAGACTTTTTTCTCATCAAGATACTGACCGTAATTGAGGTGATGAATGGCACGGGCAAATTCTTTACGAATTTCTGTTATTTCAGCAGAGCTATTATCACTCAAAATTTGATCGGTCATGCCAATCATCATATTACCCACTAAAAGAGCAATTGACTGTCCATGGTTGTTAACAATCGTAGGTTTTTCCCGTCTCAATGAATGATTATCAATCACATCATCGTGGCACAAGCTACTGTTATGAAAAAGCTCAAGAGAAGCCGCAACTTTTAAAATATCGGCACTCGGTTCTTTGTTTGTGAGTGCTTGATAAAAAAGAACAAACAAGGCGGAGGGATAGAAGCGTCTACCGGTTGGGTTATCTTCATAAACACAATATTCGATCAAATCATCATAAACTGAATTTTTTAACGTCTCATCTGTAAAAACAGGTACAGACTCTTTGATATGAGGAAAAATCTTGTTTTTGTATAGTTCATACGCATAGGGTATGTAAGACATTATATTTGGACTCCACTGGCGTTGTATTTAGCTAATGTATAGGCTTCGTTATTCAGGCTATTTGGTATACCTTCCATTGAGGCATAAACACCGTGTTTGGAATCGCAAAGATTTGAAACCAAACCAGAACCAAATATCTTTTCGCCATACTTGATGTGAAAATTTAAAATATCTTCTTCAGGGATAAACATTCGACCTATCGCATTTTTACCACTTGAGTGATAAATAGTGTTCGTTAGTAAAACCTCTCGTTGTGTCAGGTCATCAAGCGCCCGAGACAAAATATCCTCTTCCTTCTTGGCGTGAAAGACTTTAACGGACGCCGACATATCAATGCCCTGAATTCCGAAAATAAGATTCGTGTAGACGTAGCCTTTACCAAAATGTTTTAAAGATTCATCAAATGCCCGAAAATAGGTATCTCTTCCTACTAACATCTTTCCAGGAATTACTTCATTAGCAATACTTTCATCCCAAACTTCAAGATTAATATAAACTGATG